>NZ_DFME01000078.1:25724-36334 GCF_002375605.1 Hyphomonas sp. UBA3601
GGCGGCTTGTTGGCCAGCGCGGACATCAACGCATCGCGCCTGCCGATCTCCGAACAGCTGCGAACACTAATAGGTCCCTCCGCCGCCCTGAAACTTGATGGAGATATTGAGAAGGCGAGCATTCCTTTCGAATTTTCCGGCACACTTGCATCCGGGTCCATGTCCGCAAACGGTGTATATCGCAGCCGCCAGCGCGACTTCGACGGTCCGATCAATCTAGATGTGACGTTTTCTGGTCTCAAGGAACTGGTCAACCTCGATACCGATCTGGTCTTTTCAGGCTCTCTGACTGATCCCCGCGAGGCTCCCGGACTGACTGGCAATGCTGCACTACGCGCCAATGCGGGTGCGGACCTGCCTTTCAAGAAAGTCGAAGGACCAGTGGAGATCGTATCTACCGGACGATATGTTAACTTCAAAGGGTCGCTGAAGGGCACCGGCATCATGGCATCGAATGCGACGGGTCGCCGGATCGCAGGCCAATCACCGAAGGTGGATGTCGCAGGCGACTACAACCGGGACACCGGGGTCGTCACCCTTGACCCTTCGACTGCACGTCTTGCCAAAGGACGCATAGCAGCAAGCGGTGCGATCAGTATACGCGAGAAGACACTTGACGTTCAGGCGCGGCTTCAACAGGTGTCTGGCCTCCTGTCATCCGCACCCGACTTATCCTCCACCGGAAGCGTCGCGGTGACGGGTCCGTTTGCCGCCCCATCAATCGTCGCAGACGTCAACGCGCACGGTATAAATGAGATGAATGCGACGGCCGCCAAAGCTTTCGGAAATATCGCGCGGCTGCGCGCCACAGTTCAAAAAGCAGACTCCTCTTATCGTGTACGGACCGCCAGAA
Organism: Hyphomonas sp. UBA3601; assembly: GCF_002375605.1. Taxonomy (NCBI): domain Bacteria; kingdom Pseudomonadati; phylum Pseudomonadota; class Alphaproteobacteria; order Hyphomonadales; family Hyphomonadaceae; genus Hyphomonas; species Hyphomonas sp. UBA3601. The sequence continues at coordinate 26,578 of NZ_DFME01000078.1, forward strand.
TAGATGGCGACAATATGAACCTGTCCCTATCGGGCACTTACGCACCTGGCGGGGCCGCGAACCTGTCGGGTCAATTCACACAGTCCGATGCCATCCCTATCTCGGGTTCGGTAATCGACCTCAGCACCGGCATCTTCCAACTCTCCGGCCCAAGAGGCGTGGATGCTATAAGCCTAGCATCCTCAGGCGGCGCGTTTAGCCGTGGCTCCATTGCTATCTCTGATTTGCAAACGTCCGTAGATCTCAGACGGTCGGGCGATGGCTGGGCGGGTCCGGTCGCCTTGCAAGGTATTGCCGGCGACCACCCTGTCGAGATCACCTCCATGGCATCCTGGTCTGACGGTGTGTTCGCACTGCGGGATATCCAATCCGACTATGAGACGGCCCAGCTTTCAGGGTCTCTCTTGTATGGCGGCGAGCGCGGGCTCGACCTCAAACTCAATATAGTCGGAGACCGATTTGATCTCGGCTCGCGGCATGTCGGTGCATTTGATGTCGAACTGAGCGTGGACCGGGCCCCGGATGAAGACATGTCGATCACCGCCTCTGGCCAGGTTCAGAATGTTTGGCTCTCGCCGTCGCTTCGCTTCGACTCAGTAGACGGACAAATTCGCAATGCCCCGGAAGGCTACAATTTCGCAATACAGGTCGAACGCGAACATACTGCCCGACCCACTTCGCTGAACATATTGGGTGAGGCGGATTTCGGGGCTGAGTATCCTAGCGGCCAGATAGAACTGGATGGCACCTTGCTTGGTGAGGCTGTCCGCTCCGTTCAGCCCGTCAGTTGGCGGTTGGGCGAAACTCCCTCGGTCGAGGCAAACATCGCCATCTTCGGCGGGAGTATCGAAGCGCGCATTGCTGAGCGAACCCGTACGCCCCGCATGACCCTGACGGTCGACAGTGTTGACCTGGCTCCGGTCCTGGCTTCAGCGGGTATAGCCACGCGCCGGGTGATGGTGAATGGCAATGGAGACTTCCTGTTATTCGGAGCAAATCCGGAAGGCCAGTTTGACATAAATGTCGAGGGCCCGTTACCCGGGCTCGAGCGCGCCCTGGCCATTGATCTGGCAGGTCGACTGAGGAACGGAGCGCTGATTGTGGATGGCGCGGGCGATTATGGCGACTTGCGACTTGCGGGGTCGGCGACCCTGCCGGTCGCTGCCGATCCAGACGGTATCGCGCACCTGGACATGGAGCGCCCCGTGCAGGGAACGGCCAATCTTCAGGGCGACTTGTCGGATTTGAGATCGCTCGCCCTGGCATATGGACATGATATTGGCGGCGTCATAGACGCATCGGCCGACCTGACCGGAACACTCACAACACCCGCATTCAGCGCTGAAGCAAAGCTGACGGATGGCATTTATGAGTTCGGGGCAACAAGCCTCAGGCTCGTGAATTTGAATCTGGACACAGATTATGTCGACCAGGCCCTAACCTTGCGCGGAAGGGGCAAAGGGGCTGATGGCGGTACGGTGAGCGTGTCCGGTACACTCTCGGCAGACGACACCAAACTCACGACCGATTTTGCTGACCTGTTGGTCTATAATCGGGATGGCGACTCACTTCGCGTGGATGGCAAGGTCAATCTCGCTGGTGGCGCAGACAAGCGGACCGTTTCCGGAAATGTCGACGTACGATCGGCTCGGTTCAATCTCGACAACCTGCCATCATCCAAAGCACAGGCCATCGACGTGCGCTGGAAAGAGGATGGCGACGCAAGTGACGGCCAAAGCGCACTCAGGCATTCACTCGCGCTGGATATGCAGATCACAGCGGATCGCCGGGTCTTCATTGATGGTCGCGGACTGGAAAGCGAATGGGGAGCAGACCTGAAATTGACCGGGACGGCTGCCGATCCTCGCCTCAACGGCATAGCGACGATGCGCCGGGGAACACTGGACCTGGCCGGGCGCCCCTTCATATTCGACAGCGGTAACGTCTATTTTGACGGTCCTCTGCGGCGGGCCCGCCTGGAGGTAGAGGCAGACCGGACGGTGAACGGGTTTGAAGCGAATGTCGCCCTGACAGGCACACCCACGAGCCCCACGATTGAGCTAACAAGTTCTCCCGATTTGCCAGAGGATGAAATTCTGTCACGCCTGCTATTCGGGCGGTCCTCGGTGGACCTGTCAGCGCTGGAAGCCGCTCAACTGGCCAATTCAATTGCGCGACTCAGCGGTAACAGTTCCGGATTCGACCCCACATCCGGGCTTCAAGCCGCCCTTGGTGTGGACCGGCTATCATTCGGAACCAATGATGAAGGCTCGGCGCAAGTAGGAGTCGGACAATACATCGCAGACGATGTATATCTCGAGTTAAACTCGGCGGGCGCGGCAGGCAGCTCCGTTGAAGTTGAGTGGGAGCCAAGACCACAGGTCTCTGTTACTTCAGAAACTACTACAGATGGCGATGCCACGCTCTCAATAAAGTGGAAAAAAGATTATTAAAAATTGCAGAGGTTTAATCCATCTGAAGTAGGATCGGGGGCGATTTAACCTGGGTTAAGCAATAGCAGATGACGCTGCTTTTTATGGGTTTTTCAGTGTTTCAAACGGGTCCAATATTGGGGCAGCAATCAGGATGAAACGCAAAATTCAGTGTGCATTCCATTTTCTTGGGTAGTGGCATCCTTGCCATAACACCCTTTGCGGGAAAATTGGTTACCTCTGATGGATATATGGAGCGAGCAGGTCATGAAGCAATCTACTTCCAGAGCCCCTACGGCAGTCGATCAGATGGTTGGCGAAAAAATCCGAAAACTTCGTCTGGATCGAAACCTGACCCTCGCTGAACTTGGCTCTGAACTCGGCATCAGCCATCAACAGCTTCAGAAGTATGAGACCGGCACCAATCGATTGAGCGCCGGAATGCTTGCCAATGTCGCGGAAGTCCTACGCGTCTCAATCGCCAGCCTTTTCGAAGACGAGAACGCTGACGATGACAAGGACGCTGATCCGTCCGCAAAGGTTCGCGCAGAATGCCATTCCTGGATCGACCGTACGCCCTCCAAAGAGCGCCTTTCGATGATGGCAAAAGTCTTGCGGGTCATGTCGAGCGACTGATCCCAAAAGGATCTACGTGCCGGTGACTCTTGGCACCGACACGCTTTCGTGAAATTCGGCTTCAGCTTCGATCCGCTGCTTTGGGTGATAGAACTCGTCCGTGAACCAGGGCGAGACCTGCTTGTCAAATAGCGACTTGATCCATTCGATCATGAGGTTGCCAAGCGGTGACCGCCGCGTCTGCTCCGTATACGCTATCCAGAACTGGATCGGCGCCACTTCCGACATGTCCAATGCGACGAGATCCGGGTAGACATCCTGGTGGTATGTCGGCAGCAGCGCGATCCCTCCACCTCTCCGGCACAACGTGATCATGGCGCTTGCCGAATTCGTGACGAACGCAAAATCGATCATTTTCTTCAACTCATGCGCCTTGGGGGCCCATCGCTCAACTTGCTGAACATATGATTCGTGCAAAATGCACCTGTACTGATGATACTCGAACATGCTGGAAGGCTGACTCGTTTGCGCGTCGAGGTACTCTCTGGATGCGAAACCAATATAATGAAGTGTGCCCAGTTTGTGCGAGATAATCTCCGGGTCCCGAGGTTCGGTAAACTGGATCGAGATGTCCGCCTCGTCGTTCAGCAGGTCCGGCTCCTCTGCCTTAACGTGCATTCGAACTTGCGCCTTTGGATGCGCTGTCTGGAACTCGGCCAGGCGCGGGGCGATCCAGTACGGTCCGACACCGTCACCCGATCCAATCGTGATCCGGCCTTCGGTGCCATCGGTCTTGCCGATCGCCTTGCTGAGCACTTCATTGGCGGACTCTTCCATCTGCCGCGCATAGCGCAGCACCGTCTTCCCGGTCTCCGTCAGCTCCATGCCGCGAGTTGACCGGGTAAACAGTTTGCTGCTCAGAAATTCTTCGAGCTCATCAATCTTCCGACTTACTGTCGGAGGCGACTCCCTCAACCGCGCCGCGGCCGATGTCATGCTGCCCAGTTCAGCAACTACCTTGAAGACACGCAGTTTGTCCCAGTCGATCCGTTGGTTGGTCATACAGTTTCCAGAAGCCTCGAAGCTACTTGTTCAATCAATATGTTCGTCAGTCAAACGACTAGCCTGAACACAGATAGCTTCATGAATACTGAGAGAAATACTATCCTCAATACCAAGAAATACAACGGCGTGGCGTGACTTTAACTAGATTATGATCCGAGTTTGCTTATTTGACCGCGCCAGATTGCTATCAGGCAATCTGGAGGCCAAACGGATGCGCACCCTCGTCCACATGGAATTGGGAAATGCAATTCAGGGCCTACACCCCGTTCGCTTCATTCGGGCCGGGCCGAAGACCTACTTGGCAAGCCCATGCTGCAGCACATGGTTTTTCACGTTTGAGCGACCCCATGCAGGATTGCGGCATCAACGATCACGCACATTTTTCCATTTCCACGTCACCTGGAATTGATCTGCTACACAACCAGATTCACAGGGCACGTCTTCAGGCCGTAATTGAGCAGACCGCCTCTTTGGCGCACACGTTCACCTGCTGATTCCAGGCGGCTGTAGCGGTTGAGCAGGCTGTTGATCATCTGGGCAGCTTCATTGCGAGCAATCCCTGCCCCCATGCAATGATGGATACCATGCCCGAATGTCGCCTGCTTGATCATGTTCGGTCGCTTCAGAATAAACTCATCCGGCCTTTCAAAGACAGCCGGGTCCCGATTGGCAGAGGCGTGGAAGATCGCCACCCAATCTCCTTCTCTGATCTGCGCTCCCCCAAGTTCGTAGTCCTGCGTGCATACCCGGTGGAGACGCTGAACCGGCCCGTCCCGGCGCAGGCTTTCTTCGATGAAGGCCCGCACGAGTGAACGATCGGTCCGGAGCGTCGCATACATCTCGGGATCATCGGCCAGCACATCAATCAGATTTCCCAGGAGATAGCCCGTGGTCTCTGCGCCAGCCACGACCAGCGTCAGGCAAAATCGCACCACTTCCTCACGCGTCAGGCGGCTTCCGTTCGACTCAGTCTGGATGAAGGCAGACATCAAGTCGTCGGGAACCGGTTTGCCTGTCTCGATATCGGCGTAGCGCTGGTCGACCGCTGACTGATAGTAATTCCAGAGCTCGATATTGCATTGCTGGCGCTCCGCCAGGGTGAAGTCAGAGGTCACCATGAAGGCATTGGCCCAGCGACGCAAAAGGACATAGTCCTCCTCCGGCGTACCGATCAGTTTGGTCATTACGAGCGCGGGCAAATTCGGCGCCAAGTCTTGCATGAAATCTACCGTCCCGCCGCCGACCATGTCGAGCTGCGCTTCAACCGTTGTCTCCATCCATGGCGCCACGTCGCTCATGACCCGTTTGGGCGAAAACGCCATTTGGGCAATCTTGCGAAGCTCCGCGTGGCGAGGATCGTCATGATTGACCAGCATCAGGGTCGGCGCTTCGGATTCTTCCTGCATGATATCGCGCGACGAGAAGACATCTGCGCGCCGGCAAACTTCCTGGACATCGGCATGCTTCAGCACGACCCACGCGGGATACGGCTTGTCCAAGCCGGGTATGGTGCCCGGCGGATAATCTTCAAGGCCAAACTGGATCGGCAAGTCGCGCAGATGCGCGTAATACGGATAGGGGTTCGCCATTACGTCCGGGTGATAAAGATCCCGCACGTGAAATTCATCAGGAATGTAAGGCTGGGTGGAGGCTTGTGTCATCTGGTCTTCTCCCGGGTGCAGCGGCCCAGCGCGGTGCTGGCAACCGGCATGATTGTTGAGGGTATGGATCGCGCTCGAATTTGCGTGCGCTGGTTTATTGTGTCCTTAGGACCTTTTTGTTACATGGCGCAGTTCCTTCTTGTCGGGCATTCTGGAGACTCGGTATTTGAAGGGAGATTCGACTTCGCTTATCGGCGAGGGCGCAGCAATGAACCGGAGACTGGATGGACCTTTCGAAGCGCAAACAATCGAGCAAGGATTTCCTCGACCTGTTTTTCCCGATCCACTATCTGGTGGGAATGCAGATTGAGGACGCCCTCAAATGCGGCGTGCTGACACGCCAGCAAGCCTGTCTCCTCTGGACCATCCATACGCGCGGCACTGATGGGAAGAAGATGCGTCGCAAGGACATCGCGCATGCGCTGGCGTCTTGGTACGAAGTAACGAGTTCGGCGATCTCGAAATCCCTCCGTGCGCTGTCCAAGCCGCCCCTCAACCTGATCACAATGGTCGAAGACCCCGAAAACGGACGCGAGAAGTTTGTCGTGTTGACGCCCCGCGGCGTTCAGTTTGTCGAAAGCATGATGCGCAACGGCACCGCCTTTGTGGAAACAATGGTCGAACGTCTCAGCGACGATGAAATCAGGTCCGGGATTCACTTCCTGGCCAGAGTAACCGAAATCCATCATGAGCTGGCCTCCGAGGCTGCCGCGAAGCAGAAACCGAAGCGCAACAGCGCGACAAAGCCCAAAGAGTTGAGCTGATAATCGAGGGCGGGACGCACGTTCATTCCTAGCGTTCCGGCGTCGTCAGGTCGAACGCGACATGCACAGCCTGAGCGCTATCCTGAAAATCCCGGAAGCGGATGACCTGTCCATCCCGAATGGTAAGGATGTGCGCATAATCAGCCGCGTAAAGGCGCCCCGTCGCCTTCAGCACCATGCGTAGATGCCCGGTCACCGCCACCTTGTCGCGTTCCGCTATGAACTCGTCCTGACGAAACGTCTCGATGTCCACATCATTGCCAACATGGCCGAAAAAGATCTTGCACTTCTCCTTGCCGCGAAAAATTCCTGCGAAGGGGATGACACTCGGACCGTAGAATTCGATCGTACAATCCTCGGCCATGACTCCGAACAATTTGTCGAAGTCACCTTCATGCACGCCGGCATACCAGGTCTGGGCGGTTTCCAATGGGGTCATCATCTTGTGAGGTTTCCTCTGGCTGAGCCTCTAGAACTGGGTGGAGAGTTCGATTCCGAACGTACGCGGCGCACCGAGGGAACCGACGAATTCGGCACCATAGGTTGTGCCCGTAAGAATCTGGTTGGTGAAATAGGTCTCGTCTGTCAGGTTTTCCCCAAACAACGCGACCTTGTATTGTCCATGTCCCGGCGCATATGTCGCCCGCGCGCGCAGGACACCATGGCTATCCTGTGACGCCGCATTGATATTGAACACGGTAAAGAAGACCTGATCCTGCCAGGCATAGTCCGCCCGAAGGGTCAGATCGCCGCCAAATGCCGCAAAGTCTGCCTGAGCGCCGATATTCATTTTCCATTCCGGAGCCCGAGGCAGCCTCAAACCATCAAGATTGCGAAGAGTTGATCCCGGCTCATCCGTCAGCGGTGCGGGACGCAAGGGTTCAGTCAACTCGCCTTCGGTAAAAACCGCGTCGAGATAGGTTACCGACCCGTCGAGTTGAAACACATTGCCGAGCAAGGCCGCAAACTCGACTTCAGCCCCTCTGACTTCCGCCTTGCCGACGTTCCGGATGATGGGCTGGTTGGCGATCGAGTCCTGCGCCTGCAGGTTTGTGTAATCATATATGAATGTCGCCGCGTTGAGACGCAGTCGCTTGTCGAGCAGTCCAGCTTTGAGGCCGGCTTCATAGGCCCAGATTTCCTCGGGCTCGTATGGGGTTCGCTGGCTGGATCCAATATTGTATCCGCCACTCTTGAAGCCACGCTGGGCGCTCGCATAAAGAAGCAGGTCATCCGCAGCCGTCCATTCAAGGGCGAACTTCGGCGTGGTCGCATCAAAGGTCGCAGGGCCCTCGACTGGTGCAACCACGAACCCAAACGGGTCTGGCTGGACACCATCACGGCTTTCACTAACTGCGTTGGGGAAAAACAGAACTTCCGGTGCAAACCTAACAAGAGACCCGCCCGGTGCTGACGGGAGAAAGGCGAGGTCGAAATTCTGGAAGCCGTCACGCTCTTCCTCGGAATATCGCAGACCGGCCTTCAATGTCAGCCTGTCGGTCAGATCGAAACTCGTATCAATGAAGATATTGAATGCTTCGGTTTCCTGACGCCCGTTCAGGTGCAGCTCGCAACATAGCGTGCTTTCCGGAATGCTGACCTGAAAGGGTGGCAGGACACCCGCAGTCTGCAGATCAAGCAGGCCTTGCGTAAGGATCGGCTCCCAGAAGTCGCCAAAGATGTTGTTCTGGATATCATTCTCTTCAGAAAAGTATCCGCCCCCGGCAATCCAGCTGAAACGTCCTCCGGACGGGGAGGATAGCTGGAAATCGGCGTTCCATTGCTCATGATCTTCGGCGCGATGGATGTAGGTATTGAACGTGTCTCCGAGATCAAACGAGTTCTGGAAGTCAGGATTTGAATTCTTGTAGCCGGTGATGACCTGAACATCATAGTCGCCGAGGGCCCAGTCGAGCCGCCCTGTGAGACCCCACACGCTTGTTTCGTTGAAATAGTCGACTGCCGAAAAGATGGCGCGAGAGGAGGGTGCCGAGATACGGCCACTATTCTTGATGCCGAAATAGGGCAGCGTCTGGGAGCCCTCGCGAGTCCCGAGCCAGCCCGGCACTTCATCCTGGTACCCCAGGCTCGCAAAATGGAAGACGTTGGCGCGATCGTCCGCTTTGTAATAGTCCCCCGTCAGGGTGAGCATGGCGGTGGGCGTCAAATCGACCTCCACCGTGGCGCGGGCGGTGATGTCGTGCTTGTCCTCCGCATCGAATGTGCGATCGGGCTGGGATGCGGGGAGTGTCCCACGTGGCAGATGAACCGTCGTGTACCCGTCGCGATCCTCCTTCTGGACCGCCAGACGGGCCCGCACACGGTCATTGAGAGGGCCGCTCAGGGCGGCGAATGCGTGCGTGCGATCATAATTGCCAAGGATCAGTCGCGCTTCGCCGGCGAATTCATCGGTGGGGCGCTTGGTGATGATGTTGACGGCGCCACCGGTGGCGTTGCGCCCGTAGAGGGTTCCCTGTGGACCGCGCAAGACTTCCACGCGCTCTATGTCAAAGAAACCAGGACCAATTGCAGCCGCGCGCGACAAATAGACTCCGTCCAGATAGGTCGCCGTGGAACTGTCGGCACCGGCCACGATGACCGGCGTACCGATGCCACGAATAAAAATGGACGTGTCTCCCTGATAGTTGGAAACGTGAAGTCCCGGAACCATGTCTGCGACATCTTCGACGGACTGGACCGACCGGTCGAGCAATGCCTCGCTGTCGAGCGCCGAAACCGAAGCTCCCGTACTCTGAATATTTTCCTCTCGCCGCGTGGCCGTAACCGTGACCGTACTCAGAGTACGGGACTCCATCTCAGGCTCAGCCTCGCCTGAGACATCCTGCGCGGCGGCCGACTGCATGACCATGGCAAAAGCGCACACCGAAACGGTGGCGCCAAGAGCGCGTTTCAACATTGTTCCCTCCCTTACCCCCGCGGTGCGAGGGTTCTTTTTGTTATACCGCAAGATGTCCCTCGTTGATTGTTTCCGTCAAGACCCTTTTTGAAACCAAGATCACTCACCTTCACAAAATTGCGCGCCTGCGGATTACTCCGCCTCAATCACCCCTCAATTTACTGCGTTGTTTTATTTTTATTTTTTTATTACACATGCACCAGAGCGATTCCGGGCACCGAATCATTGTCAAAACTCGCACATTGAATAAAAGGGTCCTTAAGACCTCTTTAGCATGTAAAGGACCTGAAATATGCCTGGATTTACGATCGGACTGGACGCAGGAATCGCCCACCTCATATT
>NZ_DFME01000059.1:0-4218 GCF_002375605.1 Hyphomonas sp. UBA3601
AAGGGCTGACCCCCAACCCTTCACAGGCCGCATAACACAGATTAGCAAACGGCACTCCACAGGCCCGGTCGCGACCGGATGAAACAGATGGAGCGCCGCATGGCCCTGACACAATCTTCGAGCTGGTTTGAGCAGAATGCCCCCGACTGGGCGCGCGAGTCCGCAACCTTCATCGGAAACATCTGGAATGATGGCGCTTATGGTCTGACCTATGGCGAGATCACCATCGCTGTTGTGATCATCATGATCGCGCTGATGATCCGCGGCCTGTTCGCACGGCTGATCGTGAAGACCATCATGCGCCTGGCGTCCGGCACCAAGTCGGGCTTTGATGACGCGCTCGTTCAATCCATCGCGACGCCGCTCAAGATCGTCCCGGTCATCATCGGTATCTATATCGCGCTGCAGGTGACCAATATTTCCGGCGAGGCGGAAATCTACGCGACTCGCATTCTGCGCTCGATCATCACGCTTGCCGTATTCTGGACGCTGTCTCGCGCGGTGCATGCCTTCGAATATCTGTTCGCGGGTCTGAGAGACGCCCTGTCGCCCGCCGCCGTCGACTGGATGGTCAAGGCGTTGCAGATCATCTTGATCGTACTGGGTCTCGGCGCCGTGGCGGAGCAATGGGGAATCCAGATCGCGCCCCTGCTGGCCGGCCTTGGCGTGCTCGGCATCGCCGTCGGCCTCGGCGCGCAGGACTTGTTCAAGAACCTTATCTCCGGCTTGCTGATCATTTCAGAGAAGCGTTTCATTCCCGGCGAGTGGGTCAAGGCAGACGGTGTGGTCGAAGGAACGGTCGAGAAGATCAATTTCCGTTCGACATTGATCCGCCGGTTCGACAAGAGCCCGGTCTATGTTCCCAACAGCGCACTGTCAGATGCGGCCGTGACCAATTTCTCGCGCATGACGCACCGGCGCATCAAATGGGTGGTCGGCGTGGAATATCGCACGACCGTGGACCAGCTGAAATATATCCGCGACGAAATCGAGGCCTGGCTCTGGAATGATGACCGGTTCGCCAAGCCGCCGGAAGCCGCATTGTTCGTGCGTGTGGACAGCTTCAATGCCAGCTCCATCGACTTCCTGATCTACACTTTCACCCACACGAAGAATTGGGGCGAGTGGCTGGAGATCAAGGAAGAGTTCGCCGTCGCCGTGATGGACATTATCGAAAAGGCGGGCACGGGCTTCGCCTTTCCGAGCCGCACCATCTACCTTCAGGAAACCGACCCGCCGGAAATCATGGCTCCGCCCGCGCGCAGCGAAGGCGTCGCACGGGCGCAAGCCGCCAAGGAAGGCATGCTCCAGGTCGGCGGGATTGGCGAAGCCAGCGACGATGGCTAATCGGGTCGCGGCTTACTTCACCCATACGCCAGGTGCATTGGTGCGATAGCCGAGCGCGCGATAGGCCGCATCGATCAGGCTTTGCGCGCGGTCATTCACGAGAATGCCGCTGCCCATCTGGTTCATCGTGTAGCTGAAGGCGAGGCCCGCTTCGGGATCGGCGAAACCGATGGAGCCGCCTGCGCCGACATGGCCGAAGGCCTGCTCGCCCATGATGACGCTGGTGCCGGGGCCGAGGTTCAGCTCGCGATTATCCATGGACTTCATGAAGCCCGGGCCGAACCGGGTCGGGACCAGAAGCGTCGCATCGCTTTGCGTCGCTGTTGTCACCATGCTCATGGCCTTCAGGCGATCAGACGAGACGAGCGTGCCGTCATCGGTTGCCAATGGCGTATACATCGCCACCTGTCCGCGCGCGTTCGAGAGGCCGCCCCCGCCGCCGATTTCAGCGGCTTGCGACTTGCGGTTATTGAAGTCCCAGCCGCCATTGTTCATGAAGCTCTTGTGCTGGATGGATTCCGGCTCGGTCACCAGCTTGATGGCAAACTCGGTTGGAACATCGCCCGGCTTCGGCGCATACGGAATGATCGGCGCGATGTGAACGTCTTCGGTCTCAGGCAGGCCCAGCCAGAAGCGCGCGCCGGTCTTGTCGGCCACTTCCTCGCGGAAGAAGGTGCCGAGCGACTTGCCGGACACGCGGCGGACCAGTTCGCCCACCGTCCAGCCGAAATTGATCATGTGGTAGCCATTGCGTGTGCCCGGTTCCCAGAAGGCTTCCTCATCTTCCAGTCGCTGGATCATGTAGTCCCAGTCCTCGAACCCGCCTGGCCGGACCGGGTCGCGCAGGGTCGGCAGCGCGCTTTCATGGTTCAGCATCATGCGAACCGTGGTCTTCTCTTTGCCGTTCTTGGCAAACTTCGGCCAGTAGTCGGCGACCAGCGCCTCGGGATTCAGCTCACCCCGGTCGATCAGGATATGGGCGCACAGCGCGGTGGCGGCCTTGGAACAGGAAAAGACGATGGAGATCGTATCCTCACGCCAGGCATCACCAGTTTCCGGGTTCGCCATGCCGCCCCAGAGGTCCACCTGCGTTTCGCCATTCACTGACAGGCAGACCGAGGCGCCAACCTCTCCACGCTCTGCAAAGTTGCGTTCGAATTCTTCCTTCACGGCGGCGAATTTTGACTCGCACGCCCCGCCAATGGATCCTGACATGTGTTCCCTCCCGAGGATTTTATTGATGCCAGTGTGATGCGCCCTCCCCACGGGAAGGCAAGCCCTATGGCAGGGCCGGGAGGTAGCGTTTCTTCAGGCGCGCCGCGCCAAGCAAAGCTGCCAGAGCGCAGATCTGGACAACCATCACCACAATCCGATTGTCTTCAAACCCGTTGGAGAGAATGAAGTAGCTGGCCGTAAAGACCGCCACGACATGGCCGCTATACACGAACAGGGAATTCCGGCCGACCATTACCAGAGGCGGGAATCTCAACACAGAATCCACCACAGCCCGCGCCCACATAAGGGGCTTTGCCAAGTCTTCCCGGTTCAGCAGGAAGTAGAAGATATACGAGATCGCAGCGAGACTGATCAGGCCGATGCCAGACACATTCCGGCGCTTTGGCTCAACCAGCCATTCAGGCGACCCAAGCATGCCTCGCCCGGCTTCCGCAACTGCAAAGGCCACTGTGATGGCAAGCGCCGCGTAGAAGACCGGATAGCTCGTGGGCAGAATGCTGGATTTGAAATGGTCCCAGCCTTCCGTCTTGTACCGGTAGCCGAGATAGAATCCGCCATAGAAAATGACCGCGTAGGACAAGGGATTGAAGATACCCGTCAGAGACAGGAAAGGCCGCGTGTCGAAAACATGCGCGAAGATCCAGCCCAATACCGCTTGATCGAAACCCGCCGCAGCAACCAGCCAGCAGGCCGCAAGAATTCCGAAGAACAGGCGCGTCCGCGTTGTCTCCAGCAACCAAAGCCCGACCGGAATGAACAGCATCAGCATCATGTAAAGGATCAGAATGCCGAGATAGAGCGGCTGCTTGGCGAAGGTGAAAACCTGAAGGCTCTGCACGAACAGCGGTGTTTCGAGGTCTGGTACATATTGGGAATCCAGCCGCATCGGCCAGGCCGACACAAACAGGTACAGCATCGAGAGTGCGACGATGATCTGATAGAGATAGACCCAGCGTAGCCGCTTCAAAACGGCCAGTTCGCAGGCGACCATACCGCCTTTGGAGAAGGGCCGAAGATAGCTCAGCGCGCAGACAAAACCGGACAAGAGAACAAAAAACTCGCCATCCCAGACAGGCGAGAAATTCCCGTGATGAAACCGGATCACAGGCGTCCAGTGCGTGAAATTGAAGTGTGCGATGAACATGGCAATGAGCAAATAGCCCCGCGCCCCATCGATATGCACTAACCGCGCCGCCTTCTGCGCTGGCGCCGTGGTGGCCGATCCCGTCGTCAAAATCGCATCGGTCATCTCGTCACCTCTAGACCATGCTTGCCGTAGCGTTACTCCTAGTGGACCATTGTGACAATCCGAACGCGATCAGCGAATTTCCTTCGAAAACAGCATGTTCCTGCACAAGGTTGATGCGACTTCGGCCACCGTCTTCAGATCGCAGGCAAAGAAATGCCCGCAACAGGACGTTGCGGGCATTTCTGAAATCATACTGCCAGTATTCTATGCCGGCTCTTCAGCAGAGCCTTTCTTGGCGACAGGCTTCTTCTTCGGCTTCTCGGCAACATATTTGAAGGCGAGCTTTTCCTCGTCCTTCTTGTCGATGTCGATCTTGACCACGCCGCCCTTCTGGAGCGAGCCGAACAGGAGTTCTTCCGCCATCGGCTTCTTGACGTGTTCCTGGA
>NZ_DFME01000059.1:4340-4676 GCF_002375605.1 Hyphomonas sp. UBA3601
GATCGTCCGCGCCAGCGGCCGGGCGCCCATGTCGGCGTCGAAGCCGCGCTTGGCGAGCCAGTCGCGTGCAGGCTTGGTGATCTCGATGGAGACGTTGCGATCTTCCAGCTGGACTTCGAGCTGAAGAATGAACTTCTCGACCACACGATCAATGATCTCTGGCGTCAGGCCGCCGAAAGTGATCGTCGCATCAAGACGGTTACGGAATTCCGGCGTGAACAGACGCTTGAGTGCCTCTTCCTGCTCGTCGTCCTTCTTGCCACGGCCAAAGCCGATGGAGTTCTTCGAGGCATCGGACGCCCCGGCATTCGTTGTCATGATCAGGATGACATTCCG
>NZ_DFME01000059.1:4869-23682 GCF_002375605.1 Hyphomonas sp. UBA3601
TCGATTTCGTCGAGCAGCAGCACGCAGTGCGGATGCTGGTCGACGCCATCGGTCAGCAGGCCGCCCTCATCATAGCCGACATAGCCCGGAGGCGCGCCGATGAGACGAGAAACGGTGTGACGCTCCATATATTCCGACATGTCGAAGCGCAGCATCTCGACGCCCATGATGGAGGCGAGTTGTTTGGCAACTTCGGTCTTGCCGACGCCGGTTGGACCGGTGAACAGGTACGAGCCAATTGGCTTGTTCGGTTCACGCAGGCCGGCACGCGCGAGTTTGATGGCTGCCGAAAGCGCCGTGATGGCATCGTTCTGGCCAAACACGACCCGCTGCAAATCGGTCTCCAGTGATTTGAGCGCGGCTGCATCGTCGGTCGAAACCTGTTTGGGGGGGATGCGGGCGATCTTGGCCACGACTGCCTCGATATCCTTCTGCCCCACCGTCTTCTTGCGTTTCGACGTAGGCAACAACCACTGCGCGGCGCCAGCCTCGTCGATCACATCAATCGCCTTGTCCGGCAATTTGCGGTCGGTGATGTAGCGATCTGCGAGTTCAACTGCCGATTTGATGGCATCATTCGTGTAGCGCAGGCCGTGGAAATCCTCGAAGCGGGACTTAAGACCCGTGAGAATCTTGATCGTATCCGGAACAGTTGGCTCAACCACATCGATCTTGCGGAACCGGCGCGACAGGGCCCGGTCCTTTTCAAAATGCTGTTTGTATTCCTTGAAGGTGGTCGACCCCATGCAACGCAGGCCACCGGACTGAAGCGCAGGCTTCAGCAGATTTGACGCATCCATCGCGCCGCCGGAGGTCGCCCCAGCGCCGATAATGGTGTGGATCTCATCAATGAACAGGATAGCTTTTTCCTGCTGCTCCAATTCCTTCATCACGGATTTGAGTCGTTCCTCGAAATCACCGCGATAGCGCGTACCGGCCAACAGGGCGCCCATGTCGAGCGACCAGATAACAGCCTCGTCCAGAATTTCAGGGGCTTCACCATCGACAATCTTCTTGGCCAGGCCTTCGGCGATCGCCGTCTTGCCCACACCGGGATCGCCGACGAGGATCGGATTGTTCTTGCTGCGACGGCAGAGCACTTCAATGCAGCGGTTCACTTCCATGTCCCGGCCGATCAGCGGATCGATCTTGCCGGAGCGCGCCTTGTCATTCAGGTTCACACAGTAAGCGTCGAGCGCCTCATGACCCTGCTTGACCGGCTCTTCTTCCGAAGCCTCCGCACCGCGTGGACTGGATGGGCGCGACATGCCCGGCTGCTTGGCCACGCCATGCGAGATGAAATTCACCGCGTCATAACGGGTCATGTCCTGCTCTTGCAGGAAGTAGGCAGCGTGACTTTCACGTTCAGAGAAGATCGAGACCAGCACATTCGCGCCGGTAACTTCGTCGCGGCCCGAGCTCTCAACGTGAAGGATGGCGCGCTGGACAACACGCTGGAACGCAGCGGTCGGCTGAACGCGGCCTTCGCCTTCATCCACTGTCAGGCTGGAAAGCTCTTCGTCAATGTATCGGCTGAGGTCGGCGCTGAGGGCGTCAATGTTGACCTTGCAGGCGCCCATCACTTCGCGGGCATGCTCATCTTCCGTCAGCGCCAGAAGCAAATGTTCCAGTGTGGCGTATTCATGATCACGCTCTGATGCGAACGTCAGGGCCTTTTCGAGTGCGGTCTCTAGGGAGGGGGACAAACGTGGCAAGTGACTGGCCTTCCGGAGTGAGTGTTTCTAGTCGTCTTTCTCCATGACACATTGGAGAGGATGTTCATGGCGTTTGGCAAGGTCCAATACCTGCGCGACCTTTGTTTCGGCCACTTCATAAGTATAGACACCGCACAACCCCACGCCCTTTTGGTGGACATGAAGCATGATGCGCGTGGCCTGTTCCCGGGAACGATTGAAGAAATGTTCCAGGACGTAGACGACAAACTCCATCGGCGTGTAATCGTCATTCAACAGAAGCACACGGTAGAGCGACGGCTTCTTGGTCCGTACGCGCGTTTGCGTGGACAGACCGAAATTCGTCCCATCATCATCGCCAGCCTGCCCGCCCCCTGGTGGGTCGCCGGGTCCGGGCCGATTTAGCCGTATTGGATCCGTGCTGGAATGGTTCAGGTCACCGCTCATAGTTACCAAGATATACGTTCTTGCCCGACTTTGAAGAGCGGATACGCGGCAAAAGCACAATCTGCCTGAATTCAGGTCACCTGGAGACTGGTGAGGAGGTCATTCACGCGCTTCGCATTCGCGCCCATATCGCTATAGCCCACGCGGGATGCAGAATAGACTGCGAGCGTGGATTTCCCGTCTGAAGGCAGGATGGCGATATCCACATCATCCTTGAATTTGAACAGTTTCGACACCGCGATGAAGCTGATGCGACCCGCCTGGGCGTCGAGCGCCTTCAGCCTCCAGTCCTTGCGCATGGCCACAAGGGCCTCGACCTGGCTGAACAGACTGTCTGTGCTGCAGAAGAAAATCGGGCCTTCTTCGTCCGGGCTAGCCTGGTCAGCAAAGCCCGCCGGTGCAACCAGATACGTGTTCGGCGACTTGGGCCGCTGAAGGGTTTGGAAATCGAGAAAATCGGTCATGCACAACTGTAGGAGCAAGCGCAACGGATTCGCCAGCGCATTCTGCATCTGACATTGAACAAAGTCCGGGCAAAAAAAGAACCGGGCCAAACAGGCCCGGCTCAAATTATCTACGCCACTCTACGCCCCAGAGCCCGCTAGCCTGGCCGGGAAACAAGAAAGCGCTTACTTGGGTGCGAAAGCCATGAACGGCTTCGTCGCGTCGCGCCAAGCAGACATGCAGAGTTCAGCCTGTGCGCTGACTTCGGACGTGTAAGCCGAGAGAAGGTTCTTGGCGAAGCCGGACTGTATTTCCATTGCTTCGCGTGGATCCTTTGCGCCGGTCAGCGACTGCGTGGCTTCGACACCCTGTTCGAGCGTGCGAGCAAAGAAGTCCATGTTGCGGGCGCCAATCGTGCGCATCATTTCCGAAGAAGATGCTGCTTGTTCTGCGAGGGCTTTCATGCCGCCTTCCGCATAACCACCGAACTTGCCTGCGAGACCTGTCATTTGTTCCATGCCTTCATCAATCATTTTTGTTGCCGAATCTGCCACACGCGCTTCCGCTTTGGCTTTCGGAGAAGACTTGGGAGTGGTCTTTTTTGTTGTCGCCATGGGGAGGATCCTTTTCACGCTGGATACCCTAACGTAGCGTAAAATCCGAGCAATTGCAACAATTATTGTGCGGCGCAGCATTTTTAAATTCGCATGAAAATTGCAAGGCTTGAAACCTGATTACAGATTTGTGAGGCTGGGGCCTGCGTTAAGATGTGGTCAACCGATTTGACGGACTCTAGTTTAATCCTCGGGTGCCGGGGTTAACTCATTTTTGGAGAGAACATGATGCGGCTCGCACTACCACCTGTCCTGAAAGCACTCACTATAGCGGTGGCGCTGATGGCGGCAGGCCTGTTTGCCCAATCTGCTCACGCCGAAAAGTACGCCTCCATCGTGATCGATGCGGATACTCATGAAGTACTTCATGCCCGCAATGCCGATGAAGCGCGTTATCCGGCCTCCCTCACCAAGGTCATGACCCTCTACATGCTGTTTGACGCGCTGAAGACCGGCGAGGTCACCCTGGATGAGCGGCTCGTTGTCTCGCGCCACGCGGCGAGCCAACCCCCTTCAAACCTCAAGCTTCGCACCGGCTCGACCATGACAGTTCGCGACGCAATTGGCGCGCTGGTCAGCAAATCGGCCAATGATGTCGCTGTGGTTGTGGCTGAGCGTCTCGGGCGCACCGAAAGCCGCTTTGCCCAATTGATGACTGTGAAGGCCAAATCGCTCGGAATGAACCATACCCGCTTCATGAACGCGTCGGGCCTGCCCAACACACAGCAGCTGACGACCGCGCGTGACCTTGCCATCCTGGCCGATGCGATGCTCACCGATCATGCTGACTATTATCATTACTTCTCGTCCAGCAGCTTCCAGTGGGCTGGACGTACCTACAAGAACCATAATGAGTTGCTCGGCAAAGTAGACGGCGTCGACGGCATCAAGACTGGCTATACCCGCGCCTCCGGATTCAACCTGATGACGTCTGCCAAGCGCGATGGCAGCCGCATTATTGCGATCATGCTGGGCGGGAACACGTCCCGGTCTCGCAACGCGCATGTCGAGGATCTTGTTGAAGCTGCATTTACGACGCTCACCGATCCTGCGCATGACACACAGCTCGCCTTTGCCGGCGTCCTGCAGCCTGTACACCCGAACGATGCTGCAGAACCAATGCTGAATGGAAAACGCATCAGCGTGATCATTGCGGAAGGTGGCGGTGACGCAGATGACGACAAACTGGTCGTGGCTGAAACGGCACCTGCTCCAGCGCCAACGCCAGAGATTGTCGAACACACAAAGATGGAAACTCCGGTTGAGCCGTTTGTGCAGCCCACGACCCACATCATGA
The DNA here is from genome assembly GCF_002375605.1 of Hyphomonas sp. UBA3601. NCBI lineage: Bacteria > Pseudomonadati > Pseudomonadota > Alphaproteobacteria > Hyphomonadales > Hyphomonadaceae > Hyphomonas > Hyphomonas sp. UBA3601. The sequence goes on from NZ_DFME01000059.1 coordinate 9,366, forward strand.
GCGTATCGGAATACGAAGCGCGTCAGATGCAGATCGCGAAGTAACGCCTGAGTTCACGGTTCCAATCTGAAACGCAGCCCTTGCAAGCCCAGGCGGGCTGACCCAGAAGGCTTTCCAGCCATCAGGAGCGAACAGACGTGACCCGTGAAAGCGACATCGATATTGCGCGCAATGTAATTCGCATTGAACGCGAAGCCCTTGAGCAACTGGAAGCCGGTCTGGACACGGCCATCGAAAAGGCCGCTGACCTCATCATGGCCACGGATCGGCACATCATTGTCGCCGGCGTGGGCAAGTCGGGACATATCGGCCAGAAGATCGCGGCCAGTCTCGCATCGACGGGCACGCCCTCATTCTTCCTCCATCCGACCGAAGCCAGTCATGGTGACCTGGGAATGATCGTTCCAGGCTCAGTCGTGATCGCGATATCCTATTCGGGCGAGAGCCGCGAACTGGTCGATCTGATCCGCTATTGCCGCACCAATTCGGTACCCCTGATCGGCATGTCACGCGCGGCAGAGTCGACGCTTGGTCGGGGGTCGGATGTATTGCTGACGCTGCCAACCGTTGCGGAAGCCTGCCCCAACGGGCTCGCGCCAACATCCTCAACGACCATGGCGCTCGCACTTGGTGATGCGTTGACCATAGTCCTGATGGCGCGACGAGGCTTTTCACGGGAAGAGTTCGGATTCCGTCATCCGGGGGGGAAACTTGGCCGCTCCCTCCAGACTGCCGGCGACTATGTGGCGGATCGCACAGACGATATACCATCGGTCAGCGAAACCGCGGCTGTCGAAGACGTCATTCTGGCCATCTCGGAAGGCCGCAAGGGATGCGTGGCCGTACTGGATGCGACTGGCGTGATTGTGGGAATGGTCACCGACGGCGACTTGCGACGTGCCATGCTGGCAGGAAAGCTGACCGGAAATGCCGCCGCGATCATGACGCCATCGCCCCGCACGATTTCACTCGACGAGCGCATGTCCGCAGTCATCAAGAGATTGACCGAGCATCGCATCTCCAACGCATTCGTTGTGCAAGATGGACGCCCGGTCGGGATTGTCGACATGAAAGACCTTCTCGCCGAAGGCTATGTCTGATTGGCCTAATTGATCAGTTCGAACCGGATATTTACTTGGGCCGAATAGCCAATTTCACCGCCTGAAATCGGCGTGGATGCCATATCGGCAGATTCGTGCATCGCCATCATCCTGCCCATCGGTGCAGGCGAAGGTTCATTCCCGCCACTTTCGGAGATGTTGACGATGCGCGACACGCGCATGCCGACAGCTTCAGCGTAGAGTTCAGCGCGCGCAGTTGCGTCCGCAACGGCCTTGCGCCGCGCTTCGTCACGCGCATCACTGGCATCTTCAAGCGCGAAATTCAGGCCCGAGAACGTGTTACCGCCTGCGACAACGAGGCTATCAAGCGTTTCACCCAAACCATCCAGATTGGTCACTTTGACGGTCAGCTGGTTTGACGCCGAATAACCACGCAGAACCTGTTTGCCGTTGCGACGCCCATTGGCATCGGTTTCCTCGACATAGTCGTAAACCGGATTGAGAGAGATGTTCGACGTCTGCATGTCCTTGTCGGCGACGCCTGCGGACTTCAGCGCGTTCATCATGCTGGTCATCGCCTCAGCCTGCGCCGCCATTGCAGCAACTGCGGTCTTGGCTTCCTCGTTTACACCGGCCGTGATGTAGGCAATGTCCGGCGCGCGCTTCACATTGGCGGTCGCGGAAATATCCAACGTGGTTTCGGGCTGGATCGAATTGGGGTGGTAGGTCATCTGGCTCGTCCCGGTTGGAACCGATTGGGACGGCATCTGCGCACAGGCAGACAGGGTTCCTGCCAGGGCGATGGCGCTGGATGCGATGAACAGATTCCGGAAAGTGCGCATGTTGTCTCCTCGGTTTATTGATCGAGACCGATGGCTACCAGCGCATTGTGTCAAACTCGCGTCAGGCGGCTCCGACTTCGCGTTGCGGATACCCTTCCGGATTGCCGCTTTGCCAGGCCCATTGATCTCGGCACATGTCTTCCAACGTCAAACGAGTCTTCCAGCCAAGAAGTTCCATCGCATAGGAGGGATCAGCCCAATAGGCAGGTAAATCGCCAGCACGGCGTTCGGCGAAATTGAGCGGGATCTCCCGACCGCTCGCCTGTTCAAACGCTTTCACCACATCCAGGACCGAATAGCCGTTCCCGGACCCGAGATTGACTGTGAAACTGTCCGGACTTTCCAGCAGTTTCTCAAGCGCAACGATGTGCGCTTCGGCGAGGTCGACGACGTGGATATAGTCGCGCACACCCGTGCCGTCCGGCGTATCGTAATCATTGCCGAACACGTTGAGATGGGGGCGACGCCCCACCGCCACCTGGGCAACGAACGGCATCAGATTGTTCGGCACCCCGTTCGGATCCTCGCCGATCAGACCGGTGGGATGCGCACCAATCGGGTTGAAGTAGCGCAGGATGCCCGCATTGATACCTGCGCCCGATGCGACGAGGTCATTCAGCATCAGCTCAACCGCATATTTGGTCATGCCATAGGGATTGGTGGGCGCCAGCGGATGGTCTTCAGTATAAGGCAGCGAAACCGGTGTGCCATAGACAGTGGCAGACGACGAAAACACGATATGTCCGACACCCGTCTGTTTCATGGCGTCGAGCAGGCTGAGTGAGCCCTGAACATTATTGCTGTAATAATCGAGCGGGTTGGCAGTCGATTCCCCAACGGCCTTCAGGCCGGCGAAGTGAATCACGGCCTCGCATTCGTGCTCGCGCAGAGCACCTATCATGGCCTCGGTGTCGCGAATGTCTGCTTCGATGACCGGCACATCATTTGCGCCCGTAATCTGACAAATCCGATCGATGGCGGCCATGCTGGAATTGACGAAATTGTCTACAATTACCGGCGTATATCCTCGGTTCAGCAACTCGACACATGTGTGCGAGCCGATATATCCAGCCCCCCCCGGCACGAGAATCCGCTTTGAGTTGCCTTGCATGAATTTTGACATCCCTGACTTGTCCCCAACTCCATCGTGTAGGTCGTGTCCAATGATCATGCAAACGATCTGCCACATTTACGCACGTAATTCGCAAGAGCGTGGCAGACAGCACATTGCCTTGCCAAAGAAGCACGCTAAAACGGGCCGCTGGGGCCTGTAGCTCAGTTGGTTAGAGCGGACCGCTCATAACGGTTTGGTCGCGGGTTCAAATCCTGCCGGGCCCACCATTTTCCTGTGAGAGCGCCTTTGCGCACAACCTGCTTCGGCGGAGCAGATTGAAGCTGGAAATTCTCAAAGCGCCCGCAAATGCGGGATCAGCCCAGCATCGCCCGGACTTCTTCGTCAAAATACGCAATCGTCGGCTTCAAGCCTTCCTCCAGCGCAATCGTCGGTTCCCAGTCGAGCGTATCGCGCGCACGGGTGATGTCCGGCTGGCGCTGACGGGGGTCATCTTGCGGTAGCGGCTTGTGCACCAGCTTGGATCGCGCACCGGTCATCTCGATGATTTTCTCGGCGAGTTGGCGGATCGTGAACTCGCCGGGATTGCCGAGATTGATCGGACCGGTCACGTCGTCGCTCGTATTCATCAGTCGGATCAGGCCTTCAACAAGATCCGAAACATAGCAGAAGCTGCGGGTTTGTTCGCCATCGCCGTAAAGCGTGATGTCTTCGCCCTTCAGCGCCTGAACGATGAAGTTGGAAACCACACGCCCGTCATTCGGATGCATGCGCGGTCCATACGTGTTGAAGATACGCGCGACTTTGATCTGGACCTTGTGCTGTCGATAATAATCGAAGAACAGCGTCTCCGCACAGCGTTTGCCTTCGTCATAACAGGCACGCGGCCCCAGCGGGTTCACATTGCCCCAATAGTCTTCCGTCTGGGGGTGGATCTCCGGATCGCCATACACTTCGGACGTCGAGGCTTGAAGAATTTTGGCCCGCGTCCGTTTGGCCAGGCCCAGCATGTTGATCGCGCCATGCACGCTGGTCTTGGTCGTCTGAACCGGATCGAACTGGTAATGCACCGGACTCGCCGGGCAGGCCATGTTGTAGATCTGGTCCACTTCGACAAAGAGCGGCACGGTCACGTCATGGCGCATCACTTCGAAACGGGGATTGTCGAGCAGATGCGCTACGTTGGTGCGCCGACCGGTGAAGAAGTTGTCCACGCAGAGCACTTCAGCCCCGGTATCCAGCAGGCGCTCGCACAGGAAGGAGCCGATAAAGCCGGCACCGCCGGTGACGAGAATTCGGGGGACATAATGCATCCCCCAGCGATCCCTGCTTTTCCCTATGGGGTCAAGACTCTTAGACATTTCCGGGCCTTGTGACAGACTGCTCATGGGAGGCCTGACAGATGAACCCTTTTGACCGCATCGTGGATTTCGCCGCGCAGCATCATGGAGATCGCGCCGCTGTTCTTGAGATGTCGCAGAATGCCCATCAGGCAAAATCCCTGAAGAAAATACCCGACGACCGGTATCTCGCCACGATGACGCGCTGCGTGTTCAATGCCGGCTTCAACTGGAAAGTCATTGATGTGAAATGGGACGGGTTTGAACTGGCCTTCGAGGGCTTCGATCCAAACAGGCTCGCCTTCTTTGGCGACGAGATGCTGGGGCAGCTCGTGTCGGACACGCGTATCGTGCGCAATGGCCAGAAGATCAAGGCGACGCTTGAGAATGCGAAATTCGTGGCGGACACCGCCAAAGCGCATGGCAGCTTCGGCGCGTTCCTCTCTGCCTGGCCCGCTGACGACCAGGCCGGGCTTCTCAGCTACCTGAACACAAACGGCTCACGCCTTGGCGGAGCGACGGGGCAGTATTTCCTGCGCTTCTCGGGCTGGGATGCCTGGATCACGTCTGGGGATGTCTGCCGCGCCCTGGTACGGGAGGAGGTGCTGGATAAGCCAGAGGCCAAATCCAAATCCGCGATGAAGAAAGTGCAGGTAGCCTTCAATCACTGGCATGCCGAGAGCGGCCTGCCTTATGCCCAGATCAGCCGCATTCTGGCGCTCAGCGTCGGCTAGACCTGCGCCTTCTGGCGAAAATAGTCGAGCGATCCACGATGGATCAGCGCATCGCCTGGCACGGTTTCATGAGCCTCTATGTCGGGCTTGTTTTTCACCTCATCATAGACGCCGCCGAAATCCTGGTAGCAGGCATCGAGCAAGGCATCGAAGCTGTCGATCACGAAATAGGTCTGCTGAAAGTCGTCGATGATGTATTTGGTGCGCATGATACGCTGCAGGTCGAAGGCGACCCGGTTGGGGCTGTCATCCTCAAGCGCAAACACGGTCTCGTTGGGGCTTGAGAGAATACCGGCGCCATAGATGCGCAGACCGCCCGCTTCGCGGATCAGGCCGAACTCGACCGTGTACCAGTAGAGCCGCGCAAGATTGTGCAACTGGCCGAGTTGCATGGCCCGCTGTCCGCCTTTGCCATAGGCTTCCATGAAATCAGCGAATACTGGGTCAGCCAGCATCGGCACATGACCGAAAATATCGTGAAAAATATCCGGCTCCTGGAGGTAGTCGAACTCCGCCTCGGGTCGGATAAAGGCCCCGGCCGGAAACCGGCGATTGGCGAGATGGTCAAAGAAAATCTCATCCGGCACCAATTCCGCCACAGGCACAACGCGCCATCCCGTGATCTTTTCCAGCTTGTCCGACAGTTCAGCCATGTTCGGAATACCTGACGCGGACAGTTCAAGCTCTGCCATTGCTTTCAGGGCCACTTCCGAGGCCCGGCCTTTTGCAATCTCTCGCTGACGCAGGAACAACCGATCCCAGCGGTCGTGCTCTGCCGCGCTGTAGGTATCCCACGCCTGATCGATCGTGAAATCAGCGGCGCGCGGAGCGTCATGGTAACGATTCTTGGCAGGTGAAGTTGTCATGGTCGGACTGTACAGCAAATCAATATATAGTTCCATATGAAACTATATATCCCTCTCTTGAGCTGCTTCCAGCACTCGGGTCGACGGCGTTAAGGGAACATGCCAGTAAGGTTTCGGGAATGAAGTGGGGCGTACAATTGTAATCGGTATGACAGAATCAATTTCCCCCGCAAGCGCCGCGCCGAAGCCCTTCAAGTCTTCAGCGATCAGCTTCTCTGTGATCATTGTGAACTATAATGGGGGCGCGTATTTGCAGGCCGCCGTCGATTCGCTGAAGACCCAGACGCTTCAGGACTTTGAGCTGATTGTCATCGACAATGCATCGACCGACGGATCGCCAGATACGTTGGATCTCTCTGGTATCGCACAAGCCAGACTCACAAAGAATTCGGACAATGTCGGTTTTGCGGTGGCCAACAACCAGGCGGCAAATCTGGCGCGCGGGCAATGGCTCGTATTGCTCAATCCGGACGCCACAGCGTCCGCCAACTGGCTGGAGAAGCTTCAAGCCGCCTCCCGGCGCTATGCGGGCTGCCATGTGTTCGCCTCGACCCAATACTGCCTCGACGACCCGGATATGCTGGACGGCGCGGGCGATGCGTATTTGATCTTCGGCATTCCTTGGCGGGGTGGCTTCGGCCATCCGGCTTCCAAGCTACCCGATACGGGCTTCTGCTTCAGTCCATGCGGCGCTGCGGCAATGTATGACCGGGAACTTTTCCTGCGTATCGGCGGCTTTGACGAACGCTTTTTCTGTTATTGCGAAGATGTCGACATCGGCTTCCGCCTGCAGCTTGAAGGGGAGCCATGCGTCTTCCTCAAGGATGCGGTTGTGCACCATGCGGGCAGTGCCATTTCTGGTCGCCACAGCGCCTTTTCATCCTATCACGGAACACGCAACCGCATCTGGACCTATGCGAAGAATATGCCGACTCCTTTGCTGGTCCTAACTGCTCCGGTTCATCTCGTTCTGTCGGTGTATCTCATTTTCCGGAGTGCCATGATCGGATGTTTCAAACCCACACTACGTGGAACCTGGCACGGCGTGCGAGATCTACCGGCGATCCTGTCAGACCCACGCTGGCGTGTTCGGAAGAGAAAGCGTTCGATGATGGATCTTCTCCGCACGATGACGTGGAATCCACTACGCATGAACCAGAGACTGCCTCATGTCCGGCCCCTGCCTTCTGACGCGGATCAACCCCTGATCGCCCGAGAAGCACACTAGAACAGGCGACAGACTCCGTCAGTCACCCTCAACCGCACCGCCTTGATGGACGAAGTCATACAAGGCTTCTGCAATCCGCAGATCTTCCTCAGTCTTGATGACATGACCTGCCATCTTGTTGACGGGAAACACGCCTCGTCGGCCCGCATATGTTGCGCAGCCGCCGGACTCTTTTGCGGCGAGGAATGTCGCAGAGCGCCACCCTGTGATAGACCAGGAAACCTTCCGAACAGGATCGAGATCCTGCGAGTTCGTCTTCTCGGAAAACGTGAAGTTCACAGGCTCATCATGGTAGAGGCATTCCAGCTGATCATCGACCACGCTGAGCAGCACGTCGACATCGGTTTCAATCATTGCACTTACAAAGTCGCGCACCTCAGCGGTTGTCAGCAATGGCGCAATCGAGTGTACCTGGAACACGCGATCACAGGGATTGGCCTTCAGGAACTCTGTCACGAAGTCTTCACTCGTTGCGTTGTTGGATCCAAGCTCCTCCGGGCGCTGATGGAACTCAACACCCTCGGCTTGCGCAATCGGCCCGAAGTCCGGATGTTCGGAATTCACGATGATGCGGTCGAAGACACCCGCCTCGCGGCATTTCCGGATCGCGTGCACGATCAACGGAACGCCTTTCAACGGCGCCAGGTTCTTCTTTTGCAGACGCTGGCTGCCCATACGGGCGGGGATCATCGCGATATTGGTCATGCGGCAACAAGCCTTTCGGTTTAGCGCAAATAGTCTGGAATATGGCTCAATGCAGGTTGGGCGTTTTCTAGCCCTTCAATCGCAGCCATGCCCATCATGAAAATGGCTTCTTCAGCGCTACCGCCAATATGGCCTGTAGCGATGAAGTTCGGCAGTCGCAGCAGGTCCATGTCCGTCGGGGGTTCCGGTTCAAACACGTCAAACGCAGCCGCCGCAATGTTCTCATTGTGCAACGCGCGCTTCAGCGCTGCCTCGTCCACCAATCCGCCACGCGCCGTATTGACCAGTACCGCATCAGTCCGCATGCGAGCCAGGCGATCGGCATTGATGATCATCGACGTGGCAGGTGTGAACGGCACGTGCAGCGAAAGGACTTCACTGGTCTCGACCAGTTCATCCAGTGAAACGCTTTTCACGCCAGTTTCCTCACAGAATTCCGACAGGTCGCGAATATCATGCGCCTGGACTTCGCAGCCAAGCGCCAGCATGAGCCGCGCCACTTCCTTACCAACATGTCCGCACCCCAGCAGGCCCACTTTGCGGCCTTGCAACTGACGACCCTTGATCTGACGAAATTCACCCCCCACGATTTCCATATGTGACCTCACAACATGGCGCAGGCTTGCTATGCTGAGTGCAATCACAAGCTCCGCGACAGACCGGCGATTCACGCCGCCTGTCCAGCCAACGTGGACTCCGTGAGCTTCACACGCATGCAGGTCCACATTGTTCAGGCCTACGCCATATTTGCCGATGACTTTCAAATCAGGCAGCCGCGCAAGGATGTCATCGGTGATCTTCTCGAGCGCGACTACGACGTGGGACTTGCCCTGCAGAAAGGCGACGAGTTCATCACCCGCCAAGGTGCGCCCGGTGTCGTTCAAAGTGACGTCGCTGTAGCGGCGATTGAGTTCAGCGGCCAGCTTTTCATGCGCGGAAAAGGAACGCGATAGCACGGCGACGGAGGCAGTGTTGTTCATTGAAATTTTCTCCTGTCCCGAGATGCGTATCCCGCTTACGAACCGGCTGCGAAATGCAACTCGGCCTCCCCAAGACCGTCGACACTTGCCACAATTCTGGCAGGCCCATCAAGGCCCACACGCGGGGCCAGCGCCCCAAGCAGGATTACGTCGCCGCGCCGATGTTCCCATCCTCTCGCTGCCATGCGATTCACATGATCGGTGAGCAATTCAGACGGCAACGCAACCAGCTGCCTGACATCACCCTCCTCCTTCACGACACCGTCCACAATCAGCCGACCCATGCGATCAAGATCATCGAGACTATCGGCGCCCTCTACGCCCTCTCCGGCAACCGCATAACCTGCTGCACCATTGTCCGCGACCAGCGCCAGGCCGCCATGGATTGCCAGCGCAGAGAAGCGGGTTTCGGGAACTTCGATCGCGGCAATGGTCCGCGCCACCGCATCCAGCACCTCAGCGCGCGTATATCCACCGGGCTTCAGCGGCAGGTCAGCCCCCAGGACGACCGCCAGTTCACATTCCGCGCCCGGCTGCCTGAAGTCGGTCATGGGCCGAGTGTCACCCGACGAGATCATGTTCGTCGAGGGGATCAGTCCCGAGAAAGGCCGGGCCAGCCCAAGACCGTCGCGCGACCCCTGATTGCTTGCGCCCAGCTTCCAATGGCCGCCTTTCAGTCCCAACGCCCTCAGATAGGAGTCCTGCACGCCTTCGGCGGACTCGTAATCGGCGGGCAACTGGTCTGTTGGGAGGGAGCAGATGGCGCCCGTTCGGGCTGCTGAAACCAGTGCGTCGGAAAGATTTTCGAAGTGTTTCATGAAATCAGAATGCCCGAATGAGTCATGCCGTTTGCTCCTGCATTACGCCTTGTTCTAGGGGAGCAACTACCCTATCAAAAGCCCCTCAGGTCAGGGAACACCTCACGGCTTCGAATTCCGTACCGAATTGATACGCGAGTAGATAATCCAGCTATGTCCATCGTGATCAATTACGAACTCTTGCTGGCGAGCGCCAAGGCAAGCGGCGACTTCCTCCGCTCACGATTCGCAGACGCCGCAATAGACACCGCGCTGGCGCGAGATGTGAAACTTGCCGAAGATCGCCATTCAGAAGAAATGGTGGCCGCCGGACTGCTTTCCGATAGTCCGTGGGGCGTCATGTCTGAAGAGGGTGGATGGCTCCGAGAGCCAGCGAGCCCGGATGAACCCTATTGGGTAATCGACCCCTTGGATGGAAGCTACAATTTCATGCGCGGAATCCCCTTGTGCGCTGTTTCCATTGCGCTTTGTCAGGGAATGACGCCGCTAGCGGGCGCGGTATATGATTTTGTCCGGGACGAACTTGTCCACACGAATGAGACAGCCGGGCTGTATCGCAACGGCGAACGCATTGACCGCGCGGCCCTTGGCGGCCCGTTGTCCCTCTCAACAGGTATCCCCGCCGCCACACGCTCCAATGCCGAAGCCGCGGCAAAGAATGCCGAGTCACTGAACGCCTGGGGCAAGGTACGGATGATCGGCTCGGCCGCCCTGTCCCTCTCATGGGTCGCTCAGGGGAAACTGGACGGATACAAAGAAACAGGAATCAGGTGGTGGGATGTCGCCGGCGGCCTCGCATTGGTGCGGGCCTCTGGCGGAAATTTCACCGTCGCAAACGACGATATATGGTCACCGCTGGAAGTCTCGGCCAATGGCCGTTAGCGACGCCCAGCGTAGAGTTTTAGGAGTGAAACAATGTCAATGAATGTTGGAATTTGCGGATTCGGCAAAATGGGACAAATTCGTGCCGATGCGATCGAAACGCACGGCTTCGCCCAGATCAAATCCGTCTTCGACGTCAACATCCCCGATGACTGCAAATACCCGGTCGCCAATTCCATTGACGAGATCATCGAAGACCCGGACATCGACATTGTCTTTCTTTGCCTGCCCAACTATTTCAACAAGCCAAAAACGATCATGGCACTGAAGGCTGGCAAGCACGTCTTCTGCGAAAAGCCCCCCGCTTTCAGCGCTCAGGATGTGCGCGATATTCAGGAAGTCGAACGCGCCAGCGGCAAAGTACTGATGTACGGTTTCAATCACCGTCAGCACGGTGCAATCGACAAGATGAAGAGCATCGTGGACTCCCGCAAGTTCGGCTCCATTCTCTGGATGCGTAGCCGCTACGGCAAAAGTGTGGATGGTGACTATCTGAACACATGGCGGGCCAAGAAGGAACTGGCTGGCGGCGGCATTCTGCTGGATCAGGGCATCCACATGCTCGACCTCCTGCTCTACCTGACCGGCAAGCCGTTCGACGAAGTTCACGCCATGGTCTCCAACATGTACTGGAAAACCCCCGGCATCGAAGACAATGTCTTTGCGATCATGCGCAACACGCAAACGGGCGTCACTGCGTCGGTCCACTCCACCATGACGCAATGGAGACACCTGTTCTCGCTCGAAGTCTTCATGGAGCGCGGCTATATGGTGCTGAACGGTTTGAAGACGTCGTCAGGGACCTATGGCGACGAGATCCTTACCATCGCTCAGAACCGCACAACGGCGCCAGCGGCAACATGGGAAGACGAAGAACGCCTGACCTTCCACATCGACCAGTCATGGGCACGGGAGATCGAGCTCTTCTTTGACAGCGTCCAGAACGGTGCCCCGGTTAAATTCGGGTCCTCTGATCAAGCCCTTGAAGTCATGTCCCTGATAGACATGATTTACGAGCATGATCTGCATCAGGCACCAAACCTCGCCGACCAACTCAACATGACCGTCAAGGAACTGACCTAGCCCGGACGCTCCGGCTTCGGCGTCTTTTCTGACGCTTTCAGCATCTGATGGAGGGTGTCGATCAGTACGGCGTGGATTTCGGCGGTTTCCACCAGTCTCTGAATCCACTCACCCATTGTGAGCGGTCCGTTGACGGGATCATAGGTTGCCTCGTTCGGCATCGAGGTCAGATGGCGTTTGTCTTTCCAGTGCCGGGCGTAACCGTCCAGTGTGAGCGGGTCATGTGAACCGCCGATACGCGCCACAAACCGGCGCGCTGGCTCGTGATGGCGGGCAATTGTCGCTGCCGGGGGAACATGCCGGTCTGGCGTGCGCGCATCCCACTTGTCGATATCTACACGTCCGTCGATCGCCTGATCCAGCACATAACAGCTCAACAATGCGTTATCATCATATAGAGCCTCGGCGTTGATCGTGCCGGCGCCCTTGTCACCGCCGGTTGGCGACCCGGCAACGATGCCGCCGGCAAGAACATTCAACCGCGCAGAGGGACTTGATGTCCCTATCCCGACCTGGCCATCCGCATCGATGGTCATGCGCGCAGAGCCCGCCGTGTAGAACTGCGTGTTGTCGCCAGTGCGTGCGAACAGGATCGGACCATTGCCAGTTGAAGTGGTCGTGTCATCCTGCATCTGAAACACAATGGTCGGATCGGTTCCCTCGAGCTTGAAGGCAACATTCGCCAAGCCCGCATTGACATGGAAAGGTGTCGCTGGCGCATCCGTCCCGATACCGACGAAGCCGGTATCCTTGTCGACCGAAATTGCATCCCGCCACACGCTTCCATCATTGCTGACCTTTATGTGGAAATCGTCATCACCCGTCAGACCAATCTCCGCGCGCCCTGATGCGCCCGATTGCATGAGAAGAGAGGCAGTCGCGGCCGGGGCACTCTTGTTGACGTTTAAGCGACAATCCCCGTTACCGGGTGTGACGTCATCATGCTGCAACAGGACAGAGTCAGATTTCACAGACAGGCGATTGGAAAGGTCGGCTATCGTGTTGATCCCCAATACCGGGCTCTCTTCCGATGGCGCGGCGCCCGCCATAACCACCCAGTCAGCGCCATTGAAAACGCGCATCATCGCTTCATCCAGAATGTAAGCCCGCATACCCGCCAGTGCCGGGAATACGGCCCATGCACCATCCTGGAATGTGGCGATTGTATTCACGGCATAGCCGGACCAGTTCTCGCCCGTCGCGCTGGCAGGAATGATGTAGGCCTCACCGTCCAAAGGCGCCTCGGGCTGGATCGAAATTGCTTTCGATTGCACGCACAGCTGAACCATCTGGTCCAGCTTGCGGAACGCCTCGTTTACGGTGACATGTTTCTGGGCCTGATTGGGTATCAGGTATGGCAGACCAAGACGTGCAGACTCGTCCATGGGGAGCTCCTTTTATTTGAACTTTTTGGACATCAGTGTATCTCACGCTTGCATTCAGGCGGATAACTTCCGCTAATTCCACTCAACGAGAATCAGAGCTGCTGAGCCAGATAGGTTACGATATCAACAGCTCGCCTCAGCAGTCCGACAAGTTTCGCGCTGAGTTATGAAACACGCCTAAGGGGATTGATATCGTGCAGACATACAGGCCTGACATCGACGGCCTCCGGACCATCGCGGTATTGTCAGTAATACTTTTTCACGTCGGATATTCGCAATTTGGCGGTGGCTTCGTCGGAGTCGACATATTTTTCACGATCAGCGGATATCTCATCACGAAGATTATCGTTGAAGAAAAATGTGAAACGGGAAAGTTTGACTTTTTTCGCTTCTACATGCGTAGAGCGCGGCGTTTGCTGCCGACTCTACTCCTCGTGGTCGCGGCGACCCTTCTGGTGGGATTTTTTATGTTCCCCAAGGATCTGACGCAGGATCTGGGAGGGTCGGCAGTTTACAGTTTGCTTAGCATTTCAAATATCTATTTTTGGCTCAATAGCGGCTATTTTGATGCAGGCGCAAACCTCAGACCCCTTTTGCACACGTGGTCACTTGCAGTCGAAGAACAATTTTATCTTGTTTGGCCCGCTCTACTAGTTGGGACGCTTTCATTAGCAGCGTCGGGAAGGAAAGCGCTCTTAATAGTGCTGCTATTCGTGGGATGCGGTTCATTTCTTGCCGGGGAACTGCTGCTCAACGGGTGGGGTCCCACCTACATCCAACAATTAGCTATCGACGCTGAGACCACGACGTTTTTTCTCGCCCCCTTTCGTATGTATGAGTTCATCCTCGGGGGGTTAGTTCTTTGGCTCCCCAAGCTTGGCCCAAAACGCTCGCTACTGTCCGATCTGATTGCCCTCACGGGCATCGGTCTGATGGCCTACGGTATATTCTTTGTTACCGAGGAAAGTAAATTCCCTTCGTACAATGCTCTTGTTCCGTGCCTGGGAACCGCACTCGTCATTTGGGCTCAAAATGGCAGGTTCATACCGGTCGCACTAGGGATCGGCCCCATGGCATACCTTGGCCGAATTAGCTACACGCTCTATCTGATCCACTGGCCGGCTACTGTCTACTATGGTTTTTGGCGTGCGGGTCCACTCGAGAATGCTGATCGAATCGCAGTTCTGGCAGTTACTTTCGTATTGTCAGCAACAGTGTACCACCTGCTGGAAAAACCACTTCGCAGACCCACGCCTAAGCGACAACAGCTAAATCGTAGTGCTTTCGGACTCGTGTGTTGTTTTGTTGGTTTGATATTGAT
>NZ_DFME01000059.1:23799-24864 GCF_002375605.1 Hyphomonas sp. UBA3601
ATATTGATGCTTCCCAGCGCGAGCCTCTATCGCGGTGCAGCAAGTGCCTCAAATCTCGCCCTTCTGGAGACCCCTTCGGAAATTGGAGAAGAAGCACAACACTCAGTACAGAACGACAATTTCGCGGTGGACAATAATGAAAAATGGACTCCATTGAACGCAAACACCGTCAATCGTTCGGCTATGCAGAGATTGTACCCACACCCGTGCATATGGGATGAAGATATGGTCTCTTTCAGACAGGTAGATGGAGAATGGCTTTGCAATGATAGAGCACCTATTCAGATACTAACCATTGGCAACTCTCACGAGCGCGCTGGCTATTCCTACATAAGGAATGTTTTCAGCGAGGAGTTCCGCGCATCCGAATTCGGAATCACCTACGCCTCCACTCATTCTCGCGGCATTGACGAGGACGGGAAAATTATCAGATGCAACTTTCATAAACTGAAGGACCTGCCATTCCGCTCCAGTGTATCTGAGTGCAAATGGATAGTGGCACAACTTGCAGATCAACAAGCTATCGCGTCTGACTACGACGTAGTTGTCGTCAGCGCACTTCGTCCAAATGACTGGGGGAAAATATATTTGGACTACGCTGCTCAACTACAAAAAAACAACCCTCAGCTCAGAGTTGTAGTGATCGGCAGTCTCGTCAGTATAGGAGACTATCGTTGCATAGATCTGGTTAATCAGAAGAAAGATCTTAGGGCGTGTTCAAACAACGACTTGGTGGAGTACTACTCCCCCAACGAAGAAGATGAAATCCGCTCCAATTGGCCGGACTTAGAGTTTTTCTACGTAGACCAGCGTAAGTTGCTTTGTGGGAATGGCGATTTCGAATCCTGTGATATCTATGAAGACGGAATTCCAATTTTCTTTGATGGTAGCCACTTAAATTGGTTAGCTACAATCAAGTTGGTAAGGCTATCAGAAGAAACAAGGCTACGAGACAGGCTGAAGCACTACATATTAGGCCGTCATTAGACCGCTCTTGCGGCAGATATCCAATCTGCCCAGCATAGACCGGAGCAGGCAATTCACGAGCGCAAGCCGCGCCGCTTC
>NZ_DFME01000110.1:0-294 GCF_002375605.1 Hyphomonas sp. UBA3601
GAAAGGTGCGCAGGTGCCTGCGCCCCATGCGGTGCGCGAAGCCCTGATCGCCTCGCTCGACTGGCAGGTGCAGGAAGCGCTGCGCAAGGAGGCGCCGCTCAGCCTGTCGCTGCCGTCCGGCCAGACGGCGCAGGTCGATTATCTCGATGATCGCGCGCCGCTCATATCTGCGCGGGCGCAGGCTTTTTATGGGTTGGGTGACCACCCGAAACTGGCTTCGGGGCGGGTGCCGGTAACCGTGGAAATGCTATCGCCGGGCATGAAGCCTGTCGCCACGACACAGGATCTCGGCCG
>NZ_DFME01000110.1:525-2514 GCF_002375605.1 Hyphomonas sp. UBA3601
CCGATCCGGCCTCCGCAAAGGCCCATGAAGGGCGCACAAAGAAAAGATTGTAAGGAACCGGGCGGGGGAGGTGGCGTTTCTGTTTGCATAGTCACTTATGGAGACGACCATGAAAATCGCCAGCCTGACAATGATTTCTGCCGCAATGGCAGCCCTGGCGGCCCAAGCAGAATTGCCCGCTCCGCCGCAGGAGCCGGTCACGTATGAAACGGCCCCCGCTGCCTGCGCTGTCGAGGAATTCACGATCTATTTCGAGCGGGGTGTTACCCAGCTTGGCGATCAGGCTGAAGCGGTTCTGGATGCTGTGGCTGCGGATTCAGCTCAGTGTGAATACTTCCGGATTGAAGTCGCCGGCCATGCAGATGCGACCGGTCCGGAAGACGTCAATCAGCGTGTTTCCGAGGACCGTGCCGAAGCTGTCATGGCTGCTCTGGAAGCCCGCCGGATTTCTGCTGAGCAGATTGGTGTCATGCCGAAAGGCGAGGCCAGCGCCTATGCGGCCAATGGCCTGGTCGAGCCGTTGAACCGGAAAGCGACGGTGCGCCTCGTTCCGGTCTCGGCAAGCTCGCGGGATTCCTAGAAGTTCCTAATGAGGGCGGCTCTCGGATGAGTCGCCCCATTCCATGCCCATATTCTTCTTCATCCAGTCTGCAAATGTTGCAGGCTTTTCGAGTGTCTTGGGGTCGAGTGTTCCGTAAGCGACGAGCGGACCATCGCGACCCTCAAGCCGGACGCCTTTGACGCGCTGTGTGCCTTCGGTCCAGTCGGCATGAGTGGAGGGATCGAGCAACAGCATGACCTGCTGGCCGCCTTTGCCCTCTTCATCCCGGCCAAAGACCAGGCCGTATACTTTCTCCCGACCGAACAGCCCATGGCTGGATGCCTGGCGTTTGCCGTCCAGCACGACTTCATCCCAGAGCAGGTTCCGTCGCCATTGAAGGACGTGCATCTGCTCATCTTTCACGATCTTGATATCGACATGGTGCAGGGACAGGCGAACGATCTCGGCGTGCATGGCTAATCTCCAAATTATCGAAAAACGATAATGTCAATGATGCGCAGCGTCAAGGCGTCTCGAATGGGCAGGGGGATTGGTAGGTTACTGCCGCGTCGGTGCCCGGATGGCGGAAGATCAACTCGGTCGCGTGCAAGTGCAGCCGGGAGGTCATGTACAAGGCATCATCATGGGCATAGAGGTCATCGCCCAGGATTGGATGCCCCAGCGCGGCAAGATGGACGCGGAGCTGGTGAGTGCGTCCGGTGAGGGGTGTCAGCTGAACCCGTGCAGCTTGTGCGTGGCGCGTCAGGACCTGAAATCTGGTCTGGCTCGGCTTTCCTGTTTCATGGTCCACTTTCTGGCGAGGCCGGTTGGGCCAGTCATTCACAAGCGGCAAGTCAATCAGGCCGGCATCCTCGACGGGCGGCTGCCAAACATCGGCGAGGTAGGTCTTGTGCACACGACCTTGTTCAAATTCAGCGGACAATGCGCGCTGCACATGCTTGGATCTGGCAAACAGCAACAAGCCACTCGTCGACATGTCCAGGCGGTGGACGGTCAGCGCGTCGGGATAGGTTTGCTGGATACGTATGCGCGCGCAGTCGGCCTTCTCCGGACCACGCCCTGGAACAGAGAGCAGTTCGGCCGGTTTCTCCGCGACGATCAGCCAGTCATCGACATGAAGGATCGTCGGCATTTCGGCCGGGGGTGTGTAGGGGGATGTCAAACCAATCCTGCTCCGTTGGAACCAGACCCCCACACATACGTTTGCAGGGGGACGCCTTCGCTCTGGGGGCTGACTGATAAAGGAGTTATGGAAATGAAAAAGCCACTTATTGCAATTCTGTTCGGTCTTGGCGCATTCGGTCTCGCAGCCTGCGACACCAATGAGGGCCCTGCTGAAGAACTCGGTGAAGAAATTGACGACGCTGCAGACGAACTCGAAGACGAAACCAACTAGTCCGGTTTCTCTCGACAAAGAAAAGCCAGCC
>NZ_DFME01000110.1:2828-7445 GCF_002375605.1 Hyphomonas sp. UBA3601
TTTCAGGGAACCCTCGAGAATGATTGGAAACTCAGCACTCGTCGCAGGGACTTTTACAGGCAGTATCATGCCGGGAACGATGGAATCTTCCAGCGGCGATGCGCTAAGGCAGATGCCACGTTTCTCAATGCCAATCTCGCAGTCGCGCCCCTGAAGGGAGAAGTCGCGATCATAGATGGCAAAGTCGGCTTCCTGAAAATGATCCACCGGCGTCACGTCAGGCCGGGGCAGGCTCGGCTGTAGCACAACAGCCAGTCCTGCAGCGGCCGCAGCGCCTGTTGAAAATAAAGTAGAAACAATGGTTTCGGGGGTCATGGTGTCCATCCAGCTATCTGGTGGACCAATGCATTCACCCCGGCTTGGTTCCAGCAAATGTGTCGGGACGTGTCATTCGTGCGGCGCAAGTGTGAGGCGGAAGACCGAGCCCGCGGGGCCGGTTTCAGCCAGGACCAATTCGCCGCCCATGGCTCGCGCCAGCTCTCTAGCGATGACAAGCCCAAGTCCGCTGCCCGTTTGCCGGGTCGTGCCGGCAAACGGGGTGAACAGGTTCGCTGCGGCCTTCTCCGGCATGCCAGGACCCGTGTCGGAAAAGACGATTTCATTGGTCTCTAAGCTGACGAAGATGCGGGAAGGGTCAGACCCGGCCGCTGACATGGCTTCGGCGGCATTTCGGAGCAGGTTTGCGGCGATGCGATGCAGGTGGTCAGGATCGGCCATCACATGTTCCAGCATATGAACATTGTTGACGAACTCGACCGATGGCCAGGCGGCGAGCGCTTCGTCGGCGGCCTCATCGAGCGCCTGTCGCAATTCAACCTGCTCCAGTTCTGCCGGCTGGGGCGTCGCCTTGCCATAGTCCAGCGTTTCGGTTGCCAGTGTGATTGCGCGGGTGAGCGCGCGCTCGAGTCGGGGGGCAGCCTTCTGTACACGCACGTCGTCCGAGCGGGCCAGGGAATCCGAAACCAGTTGGGCGGATGCCAGTGAGTTGCGGAGATCATGGTTGATCTTGGCCACTGCGGTGCCAAGTTCGGCCAAGTGAGAGCGCTGCCGGAAGCTTTCAGCCACGGCGCTCTCCATGTCGGCCAGCGCATTCTGGGCCCTGCCGATTTCGTCGCGCCGTTTGGTGTGAGGCAGGCGACGGGTCCATGAGCCGGGATCCATCCTGAATTGTTCGACGCTCAGCGTAACCCGCTGCATGGGACGCACGACGAGGAGGTGGAGTAAGACATAGATGATCGTGGCGGCGGCAAGTGCGATCAGCAGGGAAAGAGCGGCAATGCGGCGTGCATAGGCCAACAGCGCGGATTTCATCGGTGCGTGCGGCATCAGAACTTCGATGACCCGGTCTTCGTTCACGCCCTGCGCGGTGACGACCAGCACACGGTCATCCGGTGCGAAGAACGCGCCAAACGTATTGGCGACGCGGTTCGTGGATGTTGCCTCTCGCAGGTCGAGCATATGCATGTCGCCATCCAGAGGCATTTGGGCTGGCAATAGCTGGAAACGCATGTCGTCTTCCATTTCGGTGACGGCCCAGACTTCGGCATATTTGAGGAGCTCTGCCGACAATTCTTCGGAAACCGATCGGTCCGGCGCAGCTTCGAGGGCGAGGGATGCGATCCGGGCGGCTTGAACGCGTTCGGTCAGCCAGCTCGTACGGAAACCGGATGCACTCGGCACAAAGATGAAGGCTTCGACGACCAGAATGGCGAGTATGGTCAGGCCAAACAACCGAAATGAGAGGCTGTCGAACCAGCGCGCCCCGGCGCGGGTTTTCGTCAGAGCCGGCGGGGGCAGGTCGGCGGTGTCGTTCACACCGCCTGAACTAGCCTAGGGGATACGTTGGAGCAAGCCGACGAGTCGCTTTGCGCTCTTTCCGAACACAACATCGGCATAGTGCGCATTGGCAGCGCGTTTCACCCCTTCGGCCCGGGTAGGGTAAGGAGAGATGAAATTGGTTAGTTCCTTCACGCCAAGTCCATTGGACATGGCCACAGAAACCAGTTGAAGCAAGTCTCCGGCCTCCTTGCCGACGATTGACGCACCGAGCAGTTTGCCTTTGCGCACAATCAGTTTCACTTCGCCGTCTGTGTCAGCTTCGGCAATGGCGCGGTCGCTCTCCTCGAATTGGAAGCTCGGCGTCGTGATATCGTCTCCATGCTTTTCGCGGGCTTCGGCTTCTGTCAGACCCAGCTGGGCGACTTCCGGCGATGTGTAGGTGACGGCGGGCACCGGCAGGCTGTCTGCTTTTGTCCGCTGCTTGAAGAAGGCGCGGCGGGCAAAAACCGAGGCGTGCCAGCCAGCGATATGCGTGAATTGTTCGCGGCCGGCGGCATCGCCCAGCGCCCAGACCCGGCGGTTTGAGGCTGACCGTAAATTGTCGCCGACAATAATGCCCTTTCGGTCATGATCGACGTCGCCCTTGTCGAGATCCATGCCGTCAAAAACGGTCTGGCGACCGACGGCGACGAGCAGGTGTGATCCTTCGACCGTCCAGGCCTCGCCGTCCTTTGGCTCTGTGTGGACGCGGATGGTCTTTCCGTCCTGTTCAACCTTCGTAGCCTTGTAACCTTCCAGAAGAGTGACGCCTTCGGCGCGCAGGGCTTCGATGGCGATCTCGGCGTGGGCACGGTCGGATCGACCGAGTGCCTTGCCCATCTCGATCACGGTGACCTTGGCACCGAGCCGGACAAAGGCTTGCGCCATTTCCATCCCGATTGGACCGCCGCCGAGGATGACAAGGTGTTCGGGAAAGTCCGGCAGGTCGAAAATGGTTTCATTGGTCAGGTAGGGTGTGTTGGCGAGTCCTTCGATTGGCGGAATGAAGGCACGAGACCCTGTGGCGATGATGATGCGCCGGGCCTTTACCCGCGTGGTCGGGGAGATGACGGTGTCTGGGCTGGCAAACTTTGCATGTTCGCGGATAACCGTGCAGCCAAGGCCTTCAAATCGTTCCTGACTATCGACCGGCGCAATGGTCGCGATGGACGTGCGCACGTGCAGCTTCACCTTTTCCCAATCGATTCTTGGCGATGTGGTCTCGATACCGAACTTGCCAGCCTCGCGCACTTGGGCGGCGGCCTTGGCAGCGCTGAGCAGGGCTTTCGACGGGACACAGCCGGAATTCAGGCAATCACCTCCCATCTCGCCTTTTTCATACAGCACGACCGAGAGCCCGAACTGGGCTGCACCAGCCGCAGCCGACAGGCCAGCTGACCCAGCGCCGATAACGACAAGATCGGCTTTCATCTCGCGCATCGGGGCGGCGCCCGGCGAATGCGGCGCAGGGGAGGTCGCGACCTTGTCTGGATCCGCCGATCCGGCGAGCGGTGCACGGGCATTTTGGTCGGCATTGTCGGACATCAGGCAGCCTCTTCAATCTGGTTGGCCTTCTTGGGAAAGAACTTCTTCCACGCGACGGGTAACAGGGACACAACGCCCAGGGCGATCGCGGCGGGAAGCAGGTTCTGGAAAACGGAGGCAAGATCGGGATCTTCGCCCTTGGCGAAGGTCGCGCCGAGCCCTGCGCCGACCCATGTATAGGCGATCACACCCGGTATGATGCCGAGCGCCGTCGTGATGGCATAATCACGATACTTGGCGCCGAGGATGGCAGGCAGGATATTGGCGACAGGGAACGGCATGGCCGGAATGAAGCGCATGGCAAACATATAGGCCATGGGGCTGTTCTGGAATTCGGTCCGGACCTTGTCGGCATAGCCGCTCGCAATCTTGCGCATGAAGCCGCCCAGCGAAGTCTTCGCGGCAAGAAAGAGCAGGCTGGCGCCGAGGGTTGCGCCCACCACGGTGGCGAGCGTGCCGCCGGCAAGGCCGAACAGGAAGCCGCCACTGATCGTGATCCACAGTGCGCCGGGCAGCATGAAGACTGTGCTGGCTGCATAGACGCCCACATAGGCGGCAATGGCCAGGATCAGGTTGTCTTCAACGAACGCGCGTAGCGAGGCCTGCTGCTGGCGCAGTGTCTCAAGCGAAAGATAGTCGAACAGGCCGAAGAACCATGCGGCGATCAGGCCACCCGCAATCAGGTAGAGGGGCCACAGGCGCAACCAGAGCGGGCGCGAAGCGTGTTGGGTTTCTTCGGTCATTTGGCAGGGTCCGTCCGGGTATCATTGAGCGACCAGTCATAGGTGTAGCCGCGGATTTTGGGCGTAGCGCGGATATTCTCGGCGAGCGCCGGCTCGGCATATTGAAGCAGGTGTTTGATAACGCCATCTTTCGATCCGCCGAAGTCGACCTCAAACCATTTGTAGATAGACGATACAGTAAGTCCGCGGTTTCCGACCGTTACACCACGAGGGTGGTTGATGTAAGCACGCGCAGCGGCGTCGAGGTCTGCATCAAGTGTGTTCGCCGTCCAGGCGCGAGTGAGCAGGTTCGGGCAGCCATAAGAGGCGCAATTGATGGCATAATGGACGCGCGGGTCCCCGAAGCGGGGGCGCAAGATGTCGTGCTCTATGGCATCGAGCGAGACTTCGCGGCCGCCAGCCAATACGGTCACTTTCTTCCAGGGCCCCCCGAACAGGAAACCGTCGCGGATCGAATCCAGCGGGTACTTCTCCGCGATGTAGCGAACCGTCACAGCATTGTAGAGATTGG
>NZ_DFME01000110.1:7682-8401 GCF_002375605.1 Hyphomonas sp. UBA3601
AGAAAGCGCGGCATAGTCCACGCGGTTCACGCCGTCCGTGCTTTCATGGACATAGGTTTCAAGAAGCTGGGTCCATGCGTCATTTCCCTGCGCCACACCGGGCAGGGCGAGGCAGCTTGCCAGAGCCAGGCCAACGAGCGGGCGAACAAGAAAGTGGAGATCAGGCATAAGCATCGGGTCTGAAGTATGGGGCGAAAGATGCCCCCGCATAGCCTGATGCCTGGAAAAGATCGCGTCACGACTGCGTGCGCCGGGCTAACGCCCTCGTGAGGGAGATGTCAGCGACTGCCTGCGCTGGCGTGCGCGTCCAGCTCCATCCAGTCCCGGAAGGGTAGGTTGTAGACCATATCCATGACCTCGAACCCTATCCCATTGGGGCGGCGAGAGCTCGAGTTCCAGAGAATGACGACTCCGGTGTCGCGGTCCGGATCGAACAGGATATAGGATCGGTAGCCTTCCACCGCGCCGCGATGGCCAACCACCCGGTCGCCCGCCTCTCCGTATTTGTAGACGCGCCAGCCAAGCGCGTAGCGGGCATCCCGGACTGTACCCCGATAGCGTCGGGACATGCCCGATTGTTCGCGCCGCGTGTAAATGCGCGGGGTCTGGAGCAGTTCGAGGGCGGAATCACTGAGGATATCCGGCAGCAATCCCATATGCGCCCGGGCATAGAGCGCAAGATCGCGGATCGAACCGTTCACGCCGCCGGCTGCAGGGAC
>NZ_DFME01000110.1:8614-16358 GCF_002375605.1 Hyphomonas sp. UBA3601
TTTGAATGCGGACGGGCCCAGGACCGGGAGTTTTCAAGCCCGGCGCGACCGATGCTGGCCGTTACCATGCCGATGGGTTTGAATATTGAGGTCTCTACGGCATCAGCATAGCGCGACTGGGTCACGTCCTCGATCACTTCGGCGATGCTGTCATAGGCAACATTCTGATAGGTGTGACAGTCACCAATCGGACAGATGGGCTTCAGCGATTTCAGGCTGTTGCGAATCTCGGCTGGGTCCCAACCATCTTCCAGCCGCGTATCATAGGCATTCGGCAGGATACCCAGTCGGTGCGAAAGCACATCTTCGAGCGTCGCCGTGGTTTCACCGCCATTGGGAAGTCGCAGCGTGGTTGCGTATTTCGATACCGGGTCGGTGATGTTCAGGCGCGCTTCTGTCGCAAGGATCGCGACTTCGGTCGCGGCCACGCCTTTGGACAAGGATGCCCAACGAAACACCGTCTCGTCTGTAACGGGCTCTCCGCCCGACTGGGTGATGCCATACCCTTTGGCAAAGGCGACCTCGCCCCGGTCGATCACGGCAACAGAGAGGCCGACAATGTCTTCATCTGCGGCGAGCCGCGTCAGCCGGGCATCCAGACGGTCATAGTCTATGAACTGTGCGTGCGCTGTGATGGGAAGCGCGATCATGGCCAACAGGCACGGGATGGCAAAGCGTGGAAACCGCATTGGACCTCTTCGAACTCTTTTGCCCAGCCTCAGCGTGCAGAGTTCACAAGACTCTCTGGCCATGTAAAGAGTCTTGGGCGCGGAGAGACAGATTTATTCGGTTCTGGCTGTCGGTTCGGCTTGACTTCGAACCTCTGCTGCCTGTATTGGCCCCTCTTTCCGAGATTCTTAGCTTTCAGAGCAGACCCATGAAACGCACTTTCCAGCCAAGCAACCTTCGCCGCAGCCGCACCCATGGTTTCCGCGAGCGCATGTCGACTAAAAACGGCCGCAAGGTGCTGGCACGTCGCCGCGCCAAGGGCCGCAAGTCACTGTCCGCTTAAGGCGGCAGGCCACGGACCGTCTCACGCAGGCGGCAACAGGCCATGACCAGCAAAACAGATAAAACCGAATTTGAGGTCGCCCGTCTTCGCGTGCGACCTCAATTTCTTTATGTGCGTCACGGAAAAACCGAGCGGCGCAACGCCCTTTTGGTGCAGGCGCGACGCCGTAAAGGGGCCAGTCCGGGCGCGCATGCCGGCGCTGGATTTACCGCCACCAAGAAGATCGGGAATGCGGTCATTCGCAACCGGGCGAAACGGCGCTTGCGCGAAGCGGCGCGTGTTCTCTTGCCGCAGCATGGAAAACCGGGGTGGGATTATGTCTTCATTGCACGTATGGACACCGCTGACATTGCGTGGCCGCGTTTGCTTGACGATATGGAAAGCGCGCTGATAAGCCTCGCCGCTGATTAACCCCTGCCGCCGATTCCGGCGTGCTCACAAGATTTGCCGGGATCCCGCCAGATGGAAAAACCTGACCAGCGCAATTTTCTGATCGCCATGGTCGCGATGATCGCGTTCGTTTTTGCCTACCAGGCCTTCATCATGAAGCCCGCCCAGGAAGAATTCGAAGCCAATCAGGCCGTGCGCGAGGCCGAGCAGCAAACCGGCCCGACAGTGGCCTCTGATGCGCCGGCGATTGCTGAAATCAAGCCGGTCGAGGAAGCGCTGCAGGATGATGCCCGCGTGCCGTTTGATGCCGCCTCTGTGGATGGGTCGATCCGCCTTGCTGGCTCGCGCATCGACGATCTCAGCCTGAAAAAGCACTACCTCACTGTCGACAAGGAACAGGAAGTTCGCCTGTTTCGTCCGGAAAACACCGAGTTTGGATATTTCGCCACCTGGTATTGGGCGGATGGATCGAAATTGGTCGCAGGACGCAATTCGCCCTGGAGCCAAGTCGGGGAAGGGCAGCTGACGCCCGGCAATCCGTTGATACTGCGGCTCGAGACAGAAGGCCTTGTCATCGACCGGGTGATCTCTGTTGATGAGGACTATCTCTTCACCTTCACGGATACGGTCACCAATAATTCCGGCGAAGCGCGCCAGCTTCGCGCGATTGGCTCGATCGAGCGGCATGGGGATTACAAGGAATTCCTTGAGACAACCGATCCGGGCTCCTCGGCCAAGAACGGCCTTGCACATATGGGTCTGATGGGCGTCGTGAACGGCGAACTGCGCCTGAAGAAATACAAGCCCTTGTTCCAGTTGAAGGACATCAAGGGCGAGACCAGTGAAGGCACGTTCCCATCTGACCAGGGCGGTTGGTGGGGCCTGTCGGACATGTATTGGCTGGGCGCGCTCGTGCCCCAACAGGACCAGTTCTTTGCGGGCCTTGTTGACAAGCGCAAGCTGTCACGTGGCCAGCCGCTGGAAGTGCGCACGGAATCCGCGCCACTGACGATTGCGCCCGGCGAAAGCCAGACCATGGCCAACAGCCTTTATGCCGGTGCGAAACGGTTTGAAGTGCTGCAACAGTATCAGAACGAACTGGGTATTCCCGGAATGGTGGATGCCATCGACTGGGGCTGGGCCTTCTTCCTGACCAAGCCCTTCTTCTATGCGCTGGAATGGCTGTCCGGCATTGTGGGCTCGTTTGGCTGGGCGATTCTGGCCTTCACGGTTCTGATCAAGCTCCCGCTCGTGCCGCTCTACAATCAGAGCTACAAGTCCATGGCGAAAATGAAGAAGCTGCAAGAGCCGATGCAGGAAATCCGCGAGCGCTTCAAAGCCGATCCGCAGCGCCAGCAGCAGGAAGTCATGAAGCTGTACAAACAGGAAGGCGCGAACCCGGTCGGCGGCTGTTTGCCGATCCTGTTCACGATTCCCATCTTCTATGCGCTCTACAAGACGCTTTATGTGACCATCGAGATGCGCCATGCCTCTTTCGGCTTCCTGAAGGATTTGTCGGCACCTGATCCCACGGCCATCGGCAACCTGTTCGGTCTCATCCCGTGGTGGTCAGCCGCGGACATCAAGGCGATTCCGATCATCGGCATCATCATTGGTATTGGCATCCTGCCAATTCTCTATGGCGTGACCATGGCGGCCATCCAGACTCTCAGCCCGCCACCTCCAGACCCGACACAGCGCCGGATCATTCAGGCCATGCCGCTGGTCTTCATGTTCGTGTTCGGCGGATTTGCGGCAGGCCTTGTGATGTACTGGGTATGGTCAAACCTGCTCTCCTTCGCGCAGCAATATTTCATCATGCGGCGGAACGGTGTCGACACCGAGATTGGCAAATTTGTCAGCCGACTTGTGCGCGGCAAGAAGAAAGCGGCGGACTAGTCTGATGGAAACCGGAGACGCCTTCAGTGAAGACGCGCTCGAAGCGGGCCGCGTCCTGTTCGCCGGGTCGGTCGTGTTTGTCAAAGGCGTGGTGGACCTGAAGGGCCTGCCCACAGCGGATCGTCCGGAAGTCTGCTTTGCGGGGCGGTCCAATGTCGGCAAGTCATCGCTCATCAACGCGCTGACCAATCGCGCCAAGCTGGCGCGGTCTTCTGCGGAACCCGGCCGCACGCGCGAGATCAATTATTTTGACCTCGGCGAAGGCCGCATGTTCCTCGTCGATCTGCCGGGCTTTGGCTATGCCAAGGTCAGCCGGACACAGGCCGAGGGCTGGATGCGGCTGACACGCTCCTATCTTCGGGGCCGTCCGTCGTTGCGCCGGGTGTTCCTGTTGGTCGATTCTCGCCGGGGCCTGATGGACACTGACGAGGAGGTTATGACCATGCTCGACAAGTCGGCGGTCACCTATCAGATCGTCCTGACCAAGGTCGACAAGATGCAGAAGTCCGAAGTCGAAAAGCTCGTTGAAGAGATCGCCGGCAAGCTGAAAAAACGCGGCGCGGCGCATCCAGTTGTTCGCCAGACTTCGTCTGAGAAGGGGTGGGGCATCCCCGAACTTCGCGCCGAAATCGCCGGACTGGAATAGCGCCACGAATTGAGATTACATGTGCGCCGGAGAATAATCTGGAGCCGTGCATTCATGCCAATCGAGATCAAAGTTGATGACGTGACCAGCCCTGCCATGCTGGCCCTTCTCCAGACGCACGCGAATTTGATGTTGGCATTATCCCCTCCGGGCAGTTGCCACTTCCTGCCTGCGGAAGGATTGCGGGCACCGGACGTGACAGTCTGGTCAATGTGGGACGAGGAAGTTCTCGTTGGGTGCGGGGCACTGAAGGAGTTGCCAGGCGGTGTGGGCGAAGTGAAATCCATGCATACGCGTTCGGACCTGCGCGGGCAGGGGCATGGCCGCCGCATGCTGGAACACATCATGGCCGAAGCAGAGCAGCGCAACTATTCGGCGCTGTATCTGGAAACCGGGTCCATGGTCGGATTCCTGCCAGCACGGCGCATCTATGAGGCGTATGGCTTTGTCTATTGTTCGCCATTTGGTGACTACACGCTTGATCCGAACAGCGTGTACATGCATCGGGCCCTCTAGAATTCGAGTTTGTCACGGCGGCGATCCGCGCTAAAGGGGCCCGCATGACAGACCAGATCTCCGCTGCGCAATTCACCGCCCAGACGCTCTCAGAAGCGCTGCCCTATATCCAGCGCTATGCTGGCAAGACAATTGTCGTGAAGTATGGCGGTCACGCCATGGTGGACGAGCGCCTGTCGGCAATCTTTGCGCGCGACGTGGTTTTGCTGAAAACACTGGGAATTCATCCCGTCATCGTGCATGGCGGCGGGCCTCAGATTGGCAAATTGCTGGACCGGCTGGGCATCGTGTCCGAATTCAAGGGCGGCCTGCGGGTAACCGACGAAGCGACGATGGAAGTGGTCGAGATGGTCCTGTCGGGGCCTATCAACAAATCCATTGTGCGGGCGATCAATCAGGCGGGCGGCAAGGCCGTTGGCCTGTCCGGGTCGGACGGCAATCTGATCCAGGCCGAGAAGGCCAAGAAAACCGAACGCGATCCGGACAGCCATATCGAACAGGTTCTGGACCTTGGATTTGTGGGTGAGCCGACTGCAGTGGATACAAGCGTGATCGATGCGCTCCTGAAGTCCGACTCCCAGTTGATTCCGGTGGTTGCCCCGGTCGGAGTCGGCAAGGATGGCCATCGTTACAATGTGAATGCAGACACATCTGCCGGCGCGCTGGCCTCGGCACTGGGCGCTAGCCGCCTGTTCCTGCTGACAGATGTCGCTGGCGTGCTCGACAAGCAGAAGAATTTGATGCGCGAGATTGCCGTGGATGCCATTCCTGACCTGATCGCGGACGGCACAGCTGCAGGTGGCATGATACCGAAGCTTGAAACTGCGGCCCAATCCGTAAAACATGGGGTCGGGGCGGCAGTGATCCTCGATGGGCGTGCCCCGCACGCCCTGCTCATGGAGCTATTTACCGAACATGGCGCAGGTACGCTCATTTCTTAAAGGTCTTGCTTTTGTTGCAGCAGCGGCGGGTTTGCCCGCAATAGCGCACGCACAAGGGACGGGCGATGGTTGGAAGCTGTGTAACGAGACCAGCTTTATCATCGAAACAGCGGTTGGCCGCCCTGTAGGCGGCTCCGTCAATGTGGATGGCTGGACCAAATTGCAGCCAGGCTCCTGTCAGGTCGCCGTGCGGGCGCCGCTCGATCCGAAAATCCATTATGTCTATGGGCGTACATCGACGGCCCATCGGGGTGGCCTGAGAGAGTGGGGCGGCGAGCGCGAACTCTGCGTGGACCCCACCGGTGGTTTCTCGTTGGAAAGCCCGCCCAATTGCAATGCAATGGGTCTGGAAGCGCGAGGTTTCCGGGCGGTCGACATTTCCAGCCGCTCCCGCTGGACGACAACTTTCACCGAAATCGAAAATTATGACCGCGCGACCGCGCAGGCAGCCGGGATTCAGCGCCTGCTGGAAGAGGCGGGCGTATTGTCAGGCGCGATTGATGGCCGGATCGGATACAAGACCCGCACCGCCATCGGCAAATTTCTGGAAGAGAACAATCTGCCTGACTCGACGTCGGATTCAGACCTCATCGACTTCCTGGAGCAGGTGGCGAAGGAGAATGGCCGCAATGTCGGGTTTACCCTGTGCAACCGCACCGACAAACGGATCTGGAGCGCCATCGGACGCCGCGGCACCGAGGGCTGGGAGAGCCGTGGCTGGTGGATGCTCGAGGCGGGAGGTTGCGCGCGAGTGATCGACAAGGCCCTTCGCGGCACCGAGCACTATGTCTTTGGCGAGATGGAAGATGGGACGCGCATCCGAACGCTGGCAAAGGCATCGGATCCGTTCTGTGTGGGCCGGGCAAAGTTTGCGATCGTTGGCCGGGATGACTGCGAAGCGTCCGCCTATCGCACTGCGCTGTTCGCTGCCGCACCGGAGCCAGTTGACCAGCGTCTCGTGTTTGAGTTCTTCGAGCGGGACTTCGCCAAGGCCGGTAGTCAATGACCTCTCCAAAGGCGGGTGTACACCTCGCACCGTTCGGCAATTTCGGACATGTTACGGATTGGGTGTTCGACCTCGACAACACGCTCTATCCAGCAGAGTGCGACCTGTTCGCCGAGATCGACACGCGCATGACGGATTTCGTCTCGCGCCTGCTGGAATTGCCGCCGCTGGAGGCGCGCAAGGTGCAGAAACATTATTATGCAACCTATGGGACGACGCTGTCCGGCCTGATGAAGGTGCACAAGATCGATCCTGCCGATTTTCTGCATCATGTGCATGACATAGACTTGTCGCCACTGCCGGACTTGCCGGTTTTGCGCCAGGCAATCAGCGCGCTGCCGGGTCGGAAATTCGTTTACACGAATGGCTCGCGTCGCCATGCCGAGCGGGTTGTTGGCAAGATGGGGCTGGAAGACCTGTTCCACGGGAGCTTCGGTATCGAGGACGCTGAGTACACTCCCAAGCCGAACCAGAGCTCCTATGATCGGTTTTGTGCGCTGCATGATGTGGCCCCGCGCAAGGCAATCTTCTTCGAGGATCTCGCGCGCAATCTCCTTCCAGCCAAGGATATGGGCTTCACGACGGTTCTGGTGCACTCCGAAAAGGATTGGAGCCACGAGCCGATTGAGGCGCGTCCTGCCAATCTGGACGATCTGTTGGGGGATGACGGGCCTGACCACATAGACTATGTGACGGGCGACCTTGCTGCCTTCCTTGAGGCGGCGATTGAAACACTCGACTAAGACCTGCCCCCGGAGAGACAGATGACACAAGCCCTGGCCAATGCGATTGAACAGGCGTGGGAAAGCCGCGACACCCTGAACACACAGACACGGGGTGAGGTGCGCGAAGCCGTCGAGGCGGCCATTGACCTGCTCGACTCCGGTGAGGCCCGCGTGGCCAGCCCAAATGGCGACGGCAACTGGACTGTCCATCAATGGCTGAAAAAGGCTGTTCTGCTGTCCTTCCGCTTGAATGCCAATGGCATGATTTCCGGCGTGCCCGGCGGCGGCAACTGGTGGGACAAGGTTCCATCGAAATTTCAGGGCTGGGGCTCATCCGAATTCGAGGCCGCGGGCTTTCGTGCGGTGCCCCCGGCCGCTGTGCGCCGCGGCGCCTTCATTGCGAAGAATGCGGTCCTGATGCCGTCCTATGTGAACATCGGCGCCTATGTCGGCGAAGGCACAATGATCGACACCTGGGCCTCCGTCGGCTCGTGCGCGCAGGTCGGCAAGAATTGCCATATCTCGGCCGGCACCGGCATTGGAGGCGTCCTTGAACCGCTGCAGGCGAACCCGACCATCATCGAAGACAATTGCTTCATCGGCGCACGG
>NZ_DFME01000110.1:16515-18238 GCF_002375605.1 Hyphomonas sp. UBA3601
GCGGCCCGAGCCTCGCCTGCGCCGTCATCGTCAAGACCGTCGACGCCCAGACCCGCTCAAAGACCGGTGTCAACGAACTGCTGCGGGACTGATCTAATGCCAAGGGTCTGTCCTGTGCTGCCGTGGCGGCACGGTTTGACAGGTCGTTCGGTGCGCTTCCATCCTGCCTGAAATCAGGAAGAGGGGAGGGCTGAATGGCCAAGTCACTGAAACAGCACAAGCCGGTCGGCGAAGACTATCTCGCGACGGTGAGTCCGAAACTGCGGGTCGCACATGCATTCCCATTTCCGGCGTCCGCCGTCTGGGCCGCCTTGCTGGACGCAGAGGCATGGACGGAATGGCTGCCGATTACGAACGTGGTCTGGACGAGCCCGGAGCCGTTCGGGGTCGGGACCACGCGCACCGTCGAGATCGGGGACCAGAAAGTCGAGGAAACCTTCTTTGCCTGGGAAGAGGGCAAGCGGATGGCTTTCCGGTTTGAAAAGTCGACGCTGCCGGTCTCGGCCGCGGTTGAGGACTATGTCGTCGTTGAAACGCCGGAAGGCTGCGAGCTGCGCTGGGCGGGCAAGGCCAGTGCGCCGCTGATCCTGGGCGGAATTGTCTCCAAACAGCTTGCCAAGGGCCTGAAAGACGGCATGCCGAAACTCGAAGCCCTGATCCGGGACAATCCGGGCCGGTTCGGACTCTAGCCTGATTCCTTCTTGAGGATCAGCCAGCGGTAGATGCCGATGAAGTTGATCACGGTCAGGACAATGTTCTGGTACATGAGCGGGGCCTCGTCATCCGAGAGGCCGATCATGACCCAGCATGTGGAAGAGACTGCAAACACGATAAAGGCGAAGCCGGTAATGCGTCGCCCAAGATCGGCCGACACCATGATGGCCGCGACAATGCCGGTGCCCATTGCGATCCATTCCAAACTCTCCGACATCAAGGCCCGCTTTCTGCTGTGATCATGCTCAGTGATCACAACAATGCCGGGCGAGCCGGGCAGTTCCGAAGCCTAGTCGAACACGACCACCTGCCGCGCGACCGTGCCCTTGTTGTCCTTGAGGTTCTGGAGGGCGCCGGTGATCCCCTCAAGACCGATCCGGTCAGAGACAAGATCATCAAGGTGCAGCTTGCCCTGTCTGTACAGTTCGATCAGGCGCGGGAAATCCACCCGGAACCGGTTAGACCCCATGATCGCCCCCTGCAGGCGTTTTTCTGTCGCAAGCAATTCAATGCCGGGGATCTCGATGTTAACGCCGGGCGAAATCATGCCGATCACGGTTGCCACGCCGCGTGGCCGCAGCATGTGGTAGGCCTGTTCAGCCGTCTGTTTCAGGCCGACGCATTCGAAGGAGTAGTGGACGCCGCCCTTGGTGAGTTCCTTGACGGCCTCGATCGCATTGACCTTGCCTGGATTGACGGTGTCGGTCGCGCCGAAACGGACAGCCATCTGGAGTTTCTCGTCTGACAGGTCTACCGCGATGATACGGCTGGCGCCTGCGATGGCTGCGCCATTGATCGCGGCAAGCCCGACGCCGCCACAGCCGAGGACGGCAACCGTGGAACCCGGCTCGACCTTGGCGGAATGAAAGACTGACCCGACACCGGTAATGACGCCGCACCCGATCAGGCAGGCCTTGTCCATTGGCATATCCTTGTCGACTGCGCATAGCGCGTTCTCATGGACGAGGATCTGTTCGGCGAAGGAAGAGAGGTTCAGGAACTGGCCGAC
>NZ_DFME01000110.1:18324-29595 GCF_002375605.1 Hyphomonas sp. UBA3601
CAGACGGACATGTGGCCTGTCAGGCAGTACTCGCAGGTGCCGCAGAAGGGCGACAGGATCGAGATTACATGGTCGCCCGGCTTGACCGCTGAGACCATGGAGCCGACTTCTTCCACGATGCCGGCGCTTTCATGCCCGAGGATGACCGGCAATTCGGCGGGGAAGTTCCCGTCCCAGAAATGCACGTCCGAATGGCAGACGCCGACCGCCTTCAGCCGGACCAGCACTTCGCGCGGTCCGGGCTTGGAAATCGTGACATCTTCGATGGATAGCGGCGCATTGGGCGCGCGCATGACAGCAGCCTTCATGGGTCTTCCTCCTTTGGCCCGGTCTCCGCGCTCTTGCTGGCGCAGATGACCGAATATGGGAGGAAGTGTCCCTCAGAATGCGCTGCCTGAACAGGCCCTACGCAGGGGCAGGGGTTATTCGGTGGGCGCGGCCACAAGACCGGAAGCGCGACCCATGACGTGGAAGATCTCGTTCTGCTCCATCACACCGGAGACCAGTTCCGACCCAGGGCCGGTTGCGAAGATGGCCACATCATCACCCCCATGCGTTTCCGACGGCATGAAGACGAGGGAGGGTTGCTGGAAGTTCTTTTCGGTCGTGTCGATCTCGGAGAGGTCTTCTCGGGTGCAATCCGGTTCGCCGTCGACCAAATGACACGCGGTCATGCCGCTGGCATAGGAGAGCGTTGTGTAGGGTTTGCCGTCCTGTGCCTTCATCGGCGCGTTATCCAGCCCGCTGACGACTTTGCCGAGGATCGGATTGCCGCGCTTTGGATAGCCAGAAATCGTCATCGTGTGTGAATGGTCCGCGGTCACGATGATCAGCGTCTCGTCCGCATCGGTCATTTCCAGTGCTGCGGCGAGGGCCTGGTCCAGTTCATCGGTTTCCGACAGGGCCCGGGCGGCACTGACGCCATGATGGCCATGGTCAATTCGGCCGCCTTCGACCATCAGTACAAAACCGTCCTCATCCTGGGACAGG
Source organism: Hyphomonas sp. UBA3601 (assembly GCF_002375605.1). Lineage (NCBI taxonomy): Bacteria > Pseudomonadati > Pseudomonadota > Alphaproteobacteria > Hyphomonadales > Hyphomonadaceae > Hyphomonas > Hyphomonas sp. UBA3601. The sequence continues at coordinate 19,315 of NZ_DFME01000110.1, forward strand.
CGCGTGATAGCCGCCTTTGTCAGATCGACCAGAGAAGGTTCGCCAGCTGGGTCTTCATCCCGATCGAGCGCGAATTTCATGTGCGAGCCTTCAAACAGGCCGAGTACTTTTGCATTCGAGGCGAAGTCGATGGTCTCGAAACCAGCCTTGTCGGTGACATAGACATGGTCGGCGGACTTTGCGGTCCATTCGGCGGTCAGGTCGCGACCATCCGTGCGGCTTCCGGTGCGATTGGCGTCCTCGGCATCTGACTGTTCGGTCGTTGTGAAGGGCGCGCGGCCTCCGGCCATTGCCACTTCAAATCCGTCGCCTTCCGACCACTCGATGAATTGGCGGGCAATATCCTTGCAGTCGCCTGCGTCTCCGCCTTTCAGATCGCTGTCAGCTTCCCAGTCGCGGCTGGGGGTCTTGGCGAAGGTGGACGCCGGCGTTGCATGGGTCAGGCGGGCGGTGGAAACGAGACCCGTTGCGAGGCCTGACCGTTCGGCCAGTTCGAAAATTGACTCTGTCGTGCGCCCTTCGACGCTGGCGCAATTGCCGAAGCCGGCTTCCTTGAGGATGCCGAGCGTTCGTGAATTGACCTTGGCACCGGTCACCATCGCAGTTGCCGTCGAAGCGGAGTCGGAAACCTGATAGTCGTGACTGTAGGTTTTGGACAGGGCCATGTACGGCAGCGTGTCCATGGCCAGCGTATAGGACTCGCCGTCGAGTCCACGTTGTTGGCCAGCATAGATGCGGGCGGCGGTGATGGTCGGAATGCTCATGCCATCGCCAACGAAGAGGATGATGTTCTTCGCCGATTTTACGCCGCGCTCCTGAATGCGTGTTTCTACGGCTTCAGCGGCAGATTGATAATAGGAATCACTTGCCTGGATGGGTGTCGTGCCTTCGCGTAGCGGCGCCGATGAAGCTTCGCTTTGTGCCACGGCGGTATCAGACGGCGCTGAACAGCCCGCGACAGCAAGGACGGTGAGTGAAGCAAGGGATAGAGCAGCGCGGCGCATGATTAGTCTCCGGAATATCAGGTCTGGGGCGGGCATAGACTGAGTTCGTGACACTATTGCTGCACTCAGTCGATTGGATCCACCTTGTGGCCGCGCTGGGCCAGCCAGACCGCGACAAGAATGAGCATACCGCCGCCTGCCTGCAAGGTTGTGAGAGGTTCCTGAAAGAGATGCCAAGAAATCGCGGCAGCCATGACGGGCTGGATCAGGATGATGACACCCGCGATGGAGGTTGGCGTGCTGCCAAGCCCGGTGATGATCAAACCCTGACCGACGACGTGGATCACGATCCCGAGGAACAGGGGCACGGCGAAACCCGACAATTTCTCCGGCAGGAAGTTTTCGCCGAAAGCCATGACCATGATGGCTCCGACAATCACTTCCACAAGTGTCAGCCAGAACAAAGTCTCCAGACCGTTCAGTGTTCGCCGGGCGAGCTTCGAGCAGAGGAAATACCCCGATACGCTGATCGCCGCGATGATCGCAATCCGATCCCCGACAAAACTGGCTCCCCCTTCGGCGGTACCGCCGAGTGACAGGGCCGATGCGCCGCCAATCGCCAGGATTACGGCGAAGAACCACATCGGCGCGGGGCGCTCCTTCAGGAACAGCCATGCGAGGAAGCCGACGCAGACGTTTCCGAGATTCACGATGAAGGTGGCATTGGACACACTGGTCAGGGTGAGGGACCAGTGCCAGAAGCCAATGTCCACAGCGAAACAGATCCCGGCCAGGATGACATATATGTTCGGTTTGCGCGGAGCGCGCCGCTCGACCAGCAAGACGAGCGCAGTCAGCACGGGCAGGGCAAATGTGTAGCGCCAGAAGGCAATGGCCTGCGGGCCGAGGTCGTCGAGACCCAAGCGCAAGCCAATCGGCGCAAATCCGATCGCAACCGCGCCGCCAACCAACATAAGCACGCCGAGCCATTCCCGGCGTGCCGGCGCTGTCATTTCTGTGGATGTCATTAAATGAGGCCCGTCATGGCGCGAATGTCTTCAGGCGTCTTGCCGTCTTCACGCCATGCGCGCAATCCCCGGTCCCCCGCGCGCTTGGACAATTTCTTGCCATCTGCCCCCAAAACGAGCGGATGAAACGTATAAAGAGGCTGTGGCCAGTCCATCAGCGCCTGCAGCAGGACATGTACCGATGTCATCTCCCGGATGTCTTCGCCGCGTATGACATGCGTGATCCCCTGCAAGGCATCGTCGTGGCAGCAGGCGAGATGATAGCTTGTTGGCGTATCCTTGCGCGCCAGCACCACGTCGCCAAAGGGTGCGGGGTCAGCTTTCACCCTGTGCTGGCCGCACTTTGAGAAAACCGTATAGCTCAACGCATCATATACAGGGCCGAGTTGGGCGCGGGCAGCCGAGAGGGATAGCCGCCACGCATAGGCGTGTCCCCGGTCCAGCAGTTCCCGCTCCTTGTCCGCAGGGAGCGACTTGCCAGTGAAGCCGGCCGTATCGGGACTGGCCCCGGCAGGCAGCGCGGCGGCGATCTCTCGACGGGTCTTGAAGCATCGATAAACCAGCCCGCGCGCCTTCAGGGAGTTGAGCGCGGACTCATATTCCGCGAAGTGGTCGGACTGGCGTCGCACGGGGCCATCCCAGTCCAGTCCGAGCCATTCAAGATCGGCGAGAATGGAGGTTTCGTACTCCGGACGGCATCGGGTCTGGTCAATGTCTTCAATCCGCAACAGCACCTTTCCATCATGGGCGCGGGCAGTGTCCCAGACATGGAAAGCCGAGAGCGCGTGACCGAGATGCAAATGCCCGGTGGGGGACGGTGCGAACCGCGTGACAAATTCCCCGGCACCCATGCGACCCCCTGAATCAGCTTGTCTCTCAGGCAATCTAACCATCCCCCGCACAGGCTGAACAGCGTTTAGCTGTTGCAAGCACAGGGCAGGAACCGTATCGCACAGACATACAGGAGGTCATCTCGAATGCCTGTGGATACTTGGTTCACAACAGCCGAGCGCTGGTTCGAAACAAATGTGGTGGATGCGACAGAGCTCGCCACGTTTGGATTCGTGATGCTGTGTGTCCTGCTCGTTGCACTGGTCGTCCTGATGTTCAGCCTGCTGGGTTCGCTGTTGAAGACTTTGCGCAATGCGTCCGGGGCCCGGGCTGCGCGCAATGACAAGTCGCCCGGATACCGCGTGCTTGTCGCCCGCCCGGCTGGCAAAGGCTCGGGTCGCGCATGGAAATGGCTGCTCTCGGCGCTCAATTCCCACCTCTCCGAATTCAATTTCGGTGCGCCCCTGAAAGTGTTCCGCACGGGCACTATTCACGGCGGCATCGAAACGCGCGCGGTCCAGCGTGCCCGTCGGCGACTGGAAGTGGCAGATGCGGACATGCTGGTCTGGGCAGACAGGACGGGTCGGCGCGAAGATGGCTTTGTCATTCACGGCCTAAGCCGCGGTGGTGGCCTGACAGCCACGGAAGCGAAGCTGTTCACGCTGCTAATGCCCGGAAAGATGATCGACCTTGAGGGGCAGATGCCACGCGTGGCCGCTTACTTCCTTGCGCGGGAATTGCAGCCTGCGCTGGCCAATCCGCAATCCTTCCGGCCCGAAAAGATAAAGATCCTGTCTAATGCGCTGGCTGAAATCCTTGAGGACTCGCCTACGCTTCCGGTCGCTCTGCGCAGCCGTATCGAAGCCGATTTTTGCGCGTCTCTGGTGCACGTTGCCGAACAGTCTGGAGATATGGATGCGCTCGACCACGTGATCACGCTTCGGAGAATCCATCTCCAGGATATCAAGAGTGATGGCGACACATCGCGGGCCGTTCAGGCGCACATGGATCTCGGCCGGGCCCTGCTGGCGCGCGCGACAAACCAGTTCGATCGCAAGACCGTCGAGGAGGCGATCAGTCACCTCACCAAAGTGATTGAGGCCTTGCAGGCAGACCCGACCATAAAGCGCGCCCAAGCCGCTTCTGACGCCATGTACAAGGCGCAGAACCTGCTTGAGACACGCAAAAGGTTTGCCGTGAATTTCGGCGGCTAGCGCCAGCTTTCGCGATCAGGTCGACACACCCAGGCCGATTGGGCAGGACACGCCCGTGCCTCCAATCCCGCAATACCCGTTCGGGTTTTTTGCAAGGTATTGCTGATGGTATTCCTCGGCGAGATAAACCTTGTCCAGCGGCGCAAGCTCCGTTGTGATCTGGCTGGCATGACCGCTCTGGGCAAGCGACTTCTCATATACTGCGATCATCTCACGCGCAGTTTCGGCTTGTGCCTCGGATATCGTGTATATTGCCGAGCGGTATTGCGTGCCGATGTCATTTCCCTGACGCATTCCCTGGGTTGGGTCATGGCTTTCGAGGAACAGTTTCACGAGTGCGGCGAAGGTCACTTCGGCAGGGTTGAAAACCACTTCAACGATTTCCGTGTGCCCGGTCCCGCCTGAGCAGACTTCTTCATAGGTCGGGTTCGGGGTCGATCCGCCAGCATAACCTACCCGGGTCAGCCAAACGCCATCCTGCTGCCAGAATACACGCTCAGCGCCCCAGAAGCAGCCGAGGGCGAATACGGCCGTTTCGTATCCCGCCGGAACGGGGCCCTGCAGGTCACGGTCGAATACATAATGCGTGGTGGCGGTCGGGATCGGATCGGGGCGGCCGGGCAGGGCGCTCTCGGCATCCGGGATGGTCAGTTTTTTCTTCGAGAACAACATGAGGGGTCTCCCTTTCTGTGTCTCATATGGGTTTGTCTGCCGGGAACGGCAATCACAGTCTTGCGATCTTGCAGGCCTTCGGTTATTGGCTCCCCTCTGCTGAGTACGGTGAGGTGGCCGAGTGGTCGAAGGCGCACGCCTGGAAAGTGTGTAGGCTAGCAATAGTCTCCAGGGTTCGAATCCCTGTCTCACCGCCAGCAGATCCCAGGTCCAAACGATGCGTTCGTCAAGGCTGAGGGCGTTCAGGACTCTACTGTCGTCGGCGATATGCTGAGCGCACAAGAATCCAATAAGTAGATTGTAATCCCTTTTGAATTGTCTTCATATCCGGTTGCTTTCAGGAGACATCAACATTGTTAGAATTAAGCTTGGAGCCAGCCGGGAAAGATTACCTGAACATCGGGGTTGCTGCCGGTGCCAACGTTATCATACGGTCGCCTACCTTTTCGGAAGAGAAGGCGGCGTGGGAATGTGAATTTTCAATCAAGGGATCGGAAAGTGAATTCCATTCGAGCTTATTCGGAGTCTCTGAACTGCAAGCCGTCGAATTGGTTATAGGTTTCATCAACAAGATGTTCCCTTAAGGCCCTGAATCCACCAACTGTCGTTCCCGCGCGTCGCCGAGGTGAAGTTGCGGCAGTCTACCGTGCAGGCCGTGCGTCCTGCTTTTCCTTCTGAGCCGTCGGATGTTCTACCTTCTTTGAAGGGGACGCTTCAGGCTCGTGCGTCTGGTGACTGTCAGGCTTGGCGGATGCTTTCTGCGTTGGCCGGTCCGCTGTTTGCTTTTTTGCCGCCTTCACCGGTTGGGGTTTGTTGTCCTGCAGAAGTGGCGCGTAAATCCATTTCTCCGGCTGACCCGGCCCAGAGATCCGCGCCCAGTCACCTTTGGTGACATACATGGACACTTCCGCACCAAGGTTCAGTACAGTGATGATAGGGTTACTGACTCCAGGGCCGCCGCGCACGTTTACAGCTTCCGCTTTCACATAGCGGATGCCATGATGGCTGGCGGCGCTTTGCGGATTTTCGCGCGGGGCCTGGGCAGAGGCGATGGGCCCGAATGCGGCTGCGCTGGATACGAGGCCGATAGCGAGGAGGGTTTTCAACTTTTTATTCAGCATGGGATGAGTCCTGATCCTGAGAATGCGTGGTTCACCATGATTAGGAGATCCCTGTGCCGAGGGTTTGTCAGCTCCCCGGGAAATGGTGTCGGTGTGCAACATCGGTGTCCCCGGATTGGCGCCTCTGTGGCGACACTAAGGCGCGTGTTGAGGATCTGGCAATGTCAGACTGGAAACTCTGCAAATGCTTTATGGATTTTGAGCGAATGTTAACTAATTGTCGCAATTCTTGACGCTGAACCTTTAACCGTCCCTGCCAAGGATTAACGCCATGCTGATACGCGCAGCTGCCACTCTTGCCGGAACTCTCCTCATCGGACTTCCGGCGTTCGCCCAGGAACTCATCGTCGAGCAACAGGTTGAACGTGTGATCGTCATCGAAGACGAAGAGGGCGGATTGGAAATGGAGCTGCTGCCTGCTGAGGAAGTGAAGCCGGGTGAGCAGTTGTTTTATTCCGTGACATATTCAAACCCGGGCGAAACCCCGGCAAGGGACGCTGTTCTGACCTTGCCAGTGCCGGCAGATGTGAGCCTGCTCGAAGATTCTGCCATGGCCGAATATGATCAGGCCTCTGTTGATTTCTCCATGGACGGTGGGGCGACATACGTGCCGCGTGAAAAACTGATCGCGGAATCCGGTCTCGATGAGATCCAGCCGGTGAGCGTGCCCATGCCGGAAGAGATCACGCATATGCGCTGGACCTTCAATCGTGAGATTGGTCCGAAAGATTCAGGCAAGATTTTCTTTGCGGCGGTCCTCAAGGAAAATACGCGTCCCGTCAGCCCCTGAATTGACGGACGCAAGGCCGTTAGCGTAACGCCTGCGGCATGACACTCGTAAAAATCTGCGGCCTGACCGATCCCGACCTCGTGCGCTATACCGCGCAAGCCGGGGCAGACTGGATTGGGTTCGTGTTTGCCGAGGCCAGCCCGCGGCACGTAACGGAAGCAGCGGCGGCCAACCTTTTGATGCAGGTAGGGTCCGCCACGCCGGTGGCCTTGCTGGTTGACCCGGACGACGCGCAGATCGACCGGATCGTGGCGCTGGGGTTTCCGATATTGCAATTGCACGGTTCGGAATCCCCTGAGCGCGTCGCCGAAGTCAAGGCGCGGACGCGTCTGGAGATCTGGAAAGCCGTGGGAATTGACGATTCAGACGATCTGAAGCGGGCTGAGGCCTACACGGCAGCCGATCGGCTTCTGGTGGACGCGAAACCGCCTAAGGGCGCTGATCGGACAGGCGGGCACGGATTGTCATTTGACTGGAATTTGCTGAAAGGCTGGCAGAGACCGGCACCCTGGATTCTTGCTGGGGGGCTGACACCGGACAATGTCTCCGATGCCGTGCGTCTGACCGGTGCGCCAGCAGTGGATGTCTCTTCAGGCGTAGAGCGTGTTCGCGGCCTGAAGGACCGGGTACTGGTAAAGACATTCATCGACGCCTCAAAAAATTCATAACAAACCGATTGTTCCGTTTTTGTTCTGTGCTAATATGGCTCCTATTGGCAATGGGAGGACGTGTCATGTTTCCAGAAGAACTGACGAGTGTCGCTGGCAAGTTGGCGGAATGCTGCAATTCTGGCCGCGAGGCCGAAGCGCTGGAGACACTTTACGCACAAGATTGTGTGTCGGTCGAAGCGCTTGCAATGGGCGATGCGGGCCGCGAAGCTCAGGGGCTCGACGCCATCAAGGGCAAGCACGACTGGTGGTATGGTGCGCACGATGTGCACCAGGTCAGCGCCGAGGGGCCGTTCCTGTTTGGGGATGACCAATTTTCTCTCGTCTTCGACATGGATGTCACCAACAAGGAGTCCGGCGAGCGGATGCAAGCCAAGGAGGTTGGCGTGTATACGGTCAAGGACGGGAAGATCGTTCGAGAGGAATTTTTCTATTCCCCCATGGGCTGACGCGTCACGGGGCCGAGCGCATCGTCGCGCTTTCCTTGGCACGTCCTTCGGTCTAGATACGGGCCGGTAGTGCAAGGAAAGCAGGACGATGGATTTGCGGAACACATGGGATCAATGGCCAGATGCGAATGGCCGCTTTGGAGACTTTGGTGGGCGCTATGTCGCCGAGACATTGATGCCATTGATCCTCGAACTTGAGGCCGAATACCGCAAGGCCAAGGAAGATCCAGCTTTCAAGGCGGAAATGGACGATTTGTGGGCCCATTATGTCGGGCGTCCATCGCCTCTATATTTTGCGGAGCGGCTGACCGAGCATTTCGATGGCGCGAAAATCTATTTCAAGCGCGATGAGCTGAACCATACGGGCGCGCACAAGATCAATAATTGCCTCGGCCAGGTCCTGCTCGCCAGGCGTATGGGCAAGACCCGCATCATCGCCGAAACGGGCGCCGGTCAGCATGGTGTTGCCACGGCGACAATCTGCGCGCGCTTCGGACTGGATTGCGTTGTCTTCATGGGCGAGACGGATGTCGAGCGCCAGAAGCCGAACGTTTTCCGCATGAAACTGCTCGGCGCAGAGATCGTCCCGGTCTCTTCCGGCACAGGCACCCTGAAAGACGCAATGAATGAAGCACTGCGTGACTGGGTCACCAATGTCGAAGACACCTTCTACTGCATTGGCACGGCTGCGGGGCCCCATCCGTATCCGGAGCTTGTCCGCGACTTCCAGAGCATTATCGGCAAGGAGGCTCGCGCCCAGATGCTTGAGCGGGAAGGGCGCCTGCCCGACGCGGTCATGGCCTGTATCGGCGGTGGTTCGAACGCGATTGGCCTGTTTCACCCTTTCCTTGAAGATGAGGGCGTTCGCCTGATCGGCGTCGAGGCCGCTGGCCACGGAATTGAGACAGGAGAGCATGCTGCCGCGCTGAATGGCGGCAAGCCGGGCATCCTGCATGGGAACAAGACCTACCTCCTTCAAACCGATGACGGCCAGATCATCGATGCGCATTCGATCTCGGCGGGACTGGACTATCCGGGCATCGGGCCAGAGCACGCTTTCCTGAGAGATTCCGGTCGCGCTGAATACTTGTCGTGCACGGATAAGGAGGCGCTTGCAGCTTTCCAGCTGTGCACGCGGCTTGAGGGAATTATTCCGGCGCTCGAGCCCTCACACGCCATCGCGCGCGTAGGTGAGGTCGCTCAGGCACTCGGCAAGGATGGGCTGATGATCCTGAACATGTGTGGTCGCGGCGACAAGGACGTTTTCTCGGTCGCCAAGGCCCTCGGCGTCGATATGTAGGGAAGAGGCCGATGATCTCGCATGTGACCTTGGGCACGAATGATCTGGAAAATGCAGCTGCCTTTTACGAGCCGATCATGCAGGCGCTTGGGAATCCGCGTGTACCATTCGAGCGGTCTGATCCGTTTATCATGTGGCGGCGTCCGGGCGATGACCGCCCGCTGGTCGCTTTGGTGCGGCCGTTCAATGACCAGCGACACGAGCCGGGCAATGGCCAGATGCTCGCCCTGCTCGCACCCGACCGGCCAAGCGTAGATGAGGCGCACGCAATTGCCATCTCTCGCGGCGCTCAGGATGAGGGTACCCCGTGCCTGCGCCCGCAATATCACGCGAACTATTACGGGGCATATTTCCGAGATCTCGATGGAAACAAGATTTGCATCGTTTGCCACGATCCTGATGGACGAGGCGGCTAGAAAATGTTCCCCTGCGCCTTCACTTTATCTTTTGTCGAGAGAGTAAATTGACTGATCTCCTTCTCATTCGCATTACCTGTCCGTCGCGCCGTGTGGCCGAGGAAATTGGCGACGCGGCCATCGAGCACCGTCTCGCTGCCTGCGCCAATCTCGAAGGGCCGGTCTCGTCCACCTATCGCTGGAAGAGTGTGGTGGAGCAGGCCTTCGAATTCGTGTTGTGGCTGAAAGCGCCGAAAGCGAATTGGGATCGGATCGAAGCCCTCGTCCTGACGCACCATCCCTATGAAGTACCCGCTATGGTCGCATTGCCTTGCATTCAGGCGAATGCGCCTTATGAGGCATGGGTTCACGAGAATACGGACACCTGATGCCAACTTCCCGCATTACAGACACCTTCGCCCGCGCAAGCGGCGAATCCCGCGCCGTTCTGGTTTCCTACCTTATGGCCGGCGACCCCGACCTTGAGACGAGCTATGCTGCCATGTGCGCGCTGCGCGACAACGGCGCCGATATCATTGAGCTTGGCGCGCCCTTTACCGACCCGATGGCCGATGGGGCATCCATTCAGAAGGCGGGCTTGCGCGCGCTCGCCAATAAAACAAAGCTCGCTGACACGCTGGCGCTGGCGGCCCGGTTTCGCGCCGAGGACCAGACAACGCCTGTCATTATCATGGGATATGCCAATCCTGTGTTCCGCATGGGATATGTTGAGTTTGCCAAGGCGGCTCATGCGGCCGGTGTCGACGGAACGATCCTGGTAGATTTGCCGCCGGAAGAAGATGGCGAACTGCGCGAGGCCTATGCGCAATACGATCTTTCCGTGATTCGGCTTGCGACACCCACCACCC
>NZ_DFME01000110.1:29720-31448 GCF_002375605.1 Hyphomonas sp. UBA3601
CCCACCACCCATGAAAACCGCATGAAAAAAGTTGCCGAAGGCGCCAGCGGATTCCTCTATTTCGTCGCTGTGACAGGCGTTACAGGCGCTGGCAGCGCGGATCCGCAGGCGATTGCCGGGAACATTGAAATGGCCAAACGTGTTTCAGGATTGCCGGTCTGTGTGGGTTTTGGCGTCAAAACTGGCGCTCAAGCTGCAGAAATGGCTAAAATTGCCGATGGGGTTGTCGTAGGCTCCGCTTTCGTGGAGCATGCAGAAAAGGCCCACGAATCGGGGGATTTTGCCAGTGCACCGCGGGGAATGGGCGCGTTGGCGAAGGAGTTGAGCTCGGCGATCAGAACGATCACCAAGCCTTAAGTGTTGATTGCCGCCGAGGAGGTTCTGGCATGAACTGGATTACCAAGGTCACCCCGCCGGGCCTGAAGACCATGCTCGCGAAGAAGGACACGCCCGACGATTTGTGGGTGAAATGTCCTCTGTCCGGCGAACTGGTCTACAAGACCGATCTGGAAGAAAACTGGCATGTCACACCTGCTGGCGCGCATCTGCGGATCAGCCCGCGCACCCGCCTGCGCCTCCTGTTCGATGATGAGCGCTGGGAGCCTTTGGCCCTGCCATCGGTTCCGCATGACCCCCTGAAATTCAAGGATGACAAGCCTTATCCGTCGCGCCTGAAGGCTGCGAAGGCCAAGATTGCGGCCCGGGACAAGAAAGAGTCCGAAAATGGTGGCGCACCGATCATCCAGGAAGACTGTATGGTGGCGGCCTATGGAAAGATCGGCGGCGTGCCCACGGTCGTATTGGTTCAGGATTTTGCCTTTATGGGCGGATCCTTGGGCATGGCGGCAGGGGAAGGCTTTGTAGCGGCTGCGCAGATGGCGTTGGCCCGCAAGGCGGGCTTTGTTGTGTGCACGGCGTCCGGTGGCGCTCGCATGCAGGAGGGCACGCTGAGCCTGATGCAGATGCCGCGCACGACGCTCGCGATCAATGAACTGGCCGAAGCCAAACTACCTTATATTGTGCTGCTGACTGATCCGACGTCGGGCGGCGTGTCGGCATCTTATGCGATGCTTGGCGATATCCATATTGCCGAACCTGGCGCAATGATCGCCTTTTCCGGCCCGCGTGTGATTGAACAAACCATTCGCGAAAGCCTGCCGAAAGGGTTCCAGCGATCCGAATTCCTGCGCGAAAAGGGCCAGGTGGACATTGTCTGCGACCGGCGCAAGCTGAAGGACACGATCTCAAATGTCCTGTCGATGCTGATGCCAAATGTGCGGCGCGCTGAAGATCGCCTGCCGGTTTCTCTGACGCCACCCAAAACGCATGCCGCCAAGACCCCAAACAAGAGTAAGGGCAGCTCTGCTTGATCGGTGACAGTTCGGCCCTGGCCGAGGCGCTGGGGCGGTTCGAAGGGCTATATCCAGACACGATTGAACTATCGCTCGGGCGCGTCTTGAATGCGCTTGAGTTGCTTGGGCGGCCGCAAGACAGGCTGCCGCCCGTGATACATGTGGCCGGAACCAACGGCAAAGGGTCCACCTGCGCCTTCATGCGGGCCATGATGGAAGCAGCGGGCCTTAGCGTTCATGTCTTTACCAGTCCGCACCTCGTGCGTTTCAACGAGCGTATCCGGCTCGCCGGTGAGATCGTGGATGATGCGCGCCTGATCGACTGGCTGGAGCGAACCCATGACGCGATCAAGGGGCAGGAGATCACACAATTCGA
>NZ_DFME01000105.1:0-149 GCF_002375605.1 Hyphomonas sp. UBA3601
CGCTCCAGCACCCAGGCGCGCCGGTCGCGGGCGAGGCCCTTTTCCACGTCGATGGTGACCGACGGATCGGTATAGGGGCCGGACGTGTCATAGACCGGCACGGCAGGCTCATTGGCGCTGGGGTGAAGGTCGATCTCGCGATGCGGCAC
>NZ_DFME01000105.1:253-841 GCF_002375605.1 Hyphomonas sp. UBA3601
AGGCCGGACGTGTCATAGACGGGCACGGCGGGCTCATTGGCGCTGGGGTGGAGGTCGATCTCGCGATGCGGCACGGCAATGTCCGGCGCGTCGGCGGGGTGGGAATAGACCTTGCGGCTGGCGGGCAGGGCGCCGGTGGTGACTTTGGGGGTCTCGAACTGGCTTTGGTCTGTGGGCTTGTTCATGGGGCTATTCCTTAGATGGCCGGTGTGGCGGACATGAATGTCTTGTTGAAGTCGGCGGCTGTGGCGGGCAGCTGGATGAAGCCTTTCCGGGTCCACTCCTGCACAAGATCCGCAGAAGCCGCATAGGCGTTGGCGAACAGGCAGGGATCGTCGGAGGTATAAGCCCAATCGGCGAAAGCTGCCTGACGATGGGACTGGATGGCAATACTGCTGTTGACGGCGCGTGTATCGCAAATGTGGATCGTGCGTTTCACTGCAGCGTTTTGATTCAGCTCGAACCACCGCTCTTCCGGCATTGCGGAGGCGGAGTCCTGATACTGAAGTCGTATATATTCCACGCGCTCACTCCCGTCCCTTGCGCCGGTATTAGCCGGATCAGGTTCAAAGGGTGCTGGAGCGGTGT
>NZ_DFME01000105.1:927-5796 GCF_002375605.1 Hyphomonas sp. UBA3601
AGCTGGCGAGAAAAGATAGGTGATTACCTAAGTGTCTTGACAGGCGTCAGTCCATCGCAATAGATAGGTGGATGCCTAACTATTCTTCTTCCGATCCAGCCGCTCTCGACCGGGCCTTCCACGCCCTCGGCGATGCGACCCGGCGCGGCGTGATCGCGCAGCTGAGCCTCGGCGAGGCGAGCATTGCCGAGCTGGCGGAGCCCTATGACATGGCGCTGCCGAGCTTCCTGCAGCATGTCCGCGTGCTGGAAAAAGCCGGGCTCGTATCCAGCCGCAAGGAAGGCCGGGTCCGGCACTGCCGACTGGAAGCGGCGCGGCTGGCAGAGTTGAAATCCTGGATCACGCAATATCAGCAGGCCTGGGCGGCGCGCCTCGACCGGCTGGATGCTTTCCTGAACGCAGACGACCCCGAAAAGGACACCTGACATGACTCATCATACCGTACAGCATGGCACCGCCACAATGGAGAAGGGGCTTTCGGCCTCGCCGGCCCGCGTCTTTGCGGCCTGGGCCGATCCGGAGCAGCGCAAGGTCTGGGGCTCGCCCTCTGACGAGATCGATATGCGCATCGATGCGGCCGACTTTTCCGTGGGCGGAGAAGATGTCACGACCTGTCTGGCGGGCGGCGAGGCCGTGGCCGTGGTACGCGGGCGCTATCATGACATCGTGCCGGACAAGCGCATCGTCTATACCGAGATCATCGCCTCCATGGAGGCAACCGAAGGGGCCTGCCTCGTCTCGGCGGAATTCCTGCCGGAAGGGGAAGGCACGCGTATGGTCATGACGCTGCAGACCGTGGCACTGGACGGATCGGCCCTGCTGGAGGAGGCGCAGGCGGGCTGGGGCAGCGCGCTGATCCGGCTGGAGGAATTGTTGCAGGCAGGCTGATCCGGGTTGGGGCTGTACTCAGTTGCAGAAATAGCAGCTGATTAATCCCAGACGGCATTTTGTTAACCTTATGGCGACTCCGAATCGCGATGATGGGCGCAAACCCCGACCCCGGAGATGTGCTTCATGGCCTTTACTGCAACATTCGGCGGCGCCGAAGAGACCAAGGCAAAACCGAAATACAAGACCTTCAAGGTGGACCTCTGGGCGACCGATCTGAACCCGACCGAAATCGGGATCATGAAACAGACCCAGCATGAGGCCGCGTCTGACCAGTTCACCAAGGACATGGAGATCTTTGGCCAGATCAAGGATGGTCGCGAGCGGACGGGCATTCTCGCCTATCGCAAGGAAATGTGGAAAACCGGGGAAGGCATGAAGCGCCGGCTGGTGCTGAAATTGTTTTCCGAAGGCATGCACTGGCGCGGGACGGCAGAATTGTTGATGGGCCGGTCATTGCAACTGAGCATTGGGGCGAAGGGCACACCGGTGCCGTCCTATTCAGTCAATATCAGCCGTCATGACCAGATTATCCAGTTGGAACGGTCGGCGCAGAAGTGGCCGCTTTTCCCGGAGAAATTTTCCTTTTTTATCGACACGACGAAAGGCCCGCGCTTCTATCGCCTGCGCCGCAACGTCATAGGCATCGGTGCAGACTATAGTCTGTATGATGATCGGGGTCGCAAGATCGGCAAGCTGGATCATCGGATCATCAATCTGGGCGGATCATGGATCGTTAAAGTGGATGCGGCGGAAAGCTATGCCAAGCTGGAGGCCGTGTTGCAGATGTTCTGTGCCCTGCTGAAATTCAACGGCGCCGCCCGTCGGCATGTGGCGAAAGAAGTCGAACAGCTGCATCTTGGGCGGGCCGTGCGCCAACTCGACACGCAGGAGCGCAATCTCTACCTGAACCCGCGCCGTCGGCGCTGATTGGTCAGGCTGCAGGCCGCTTCAGTTCGATCCACAATTGCTCCGACTGAGCCAGCAGCTGGCCGTCGCGCGTGAACAGTGCGGTGGCAGCGCCATGCTTGCGACCGTCATCATAGAGAGACCAGCCAGCCACAATGAGATCGTCGCCTGGGGCGGGGCGTGCATGCACCTGCGCGGTGATGCGGGCCAGCACCATCGGATTGTCCTGAAAGCCAATCGCAAAGGCGCCCGGACAGTCGAGCGCGGCCCATAGTATTTCCGGGCGCACCAGGCCGTCTTCGCCTGCAAGGCTTTCATCCGGTGTCCAGACATCTGTCACCCCGTCATAGCCATTCGGCTTGCCGGTGAAGAGGCAGAGGCCATCGTCGGTGCGCTCTGGTCCACAGACATAGCAGCGGGGAAACGCGTGGGTCTCGACAGGGGGGAAACTGTCCGGGCCTGTCTGTGCTGTCTCGAAACTTGGCGCAGCGGGAGGAGGGGCAAGCCGCGCGGCAGGTTGCGCGGTCATGACCAACTGGTCCCCATGCCGGACTTCGTATCCGTCACCTGTTGGGACAACCTCCATCGCGATGTCGAGCGGCGGTGGCGCGCGCAGGGAAACTTCTGCCGGACCATCAATATGGCTTGCGGCGAGACCTGCCGAGATGCCTCCATTGGCCGAGCCCGGGGGGCCGTTGAACATGGCGGGCACGAGGATGGTGATCGGTGTGGACATGGGCAACTCCTGTCCTGCGCGCATGCCGATAGCGGCGAGTGAGGTCAATGCGACATGCAGGCAGGATGCGCGCTAATCGAGCAGACCGAGTTCGCGTTGCTTTTTCTTGCTGAGGGCAGTGGCGATCAGGCAAAAGGATTCTGCGACATAGTCCTTGAGGTCGTCATCCGACAGGGTTTCGTCCGAGAAACGCTGGATCCATTTCATGCCACGTGAAGCAAGGTAAGGCGCGCCCTGGCAGCCGGGCTGGTCTTTCAGGATATGAAAGCTGATCGGGCGGACCTTGAACGTGCACGCGGCGAGCTGGTCGCCGTCCGGTGTTCCCATGGCGAAGACCTTGCCGCCAATCTTCCAGACATGGGAGCCACCCCATTGGACCACATGCGTTGTCTGGCCGAGGCCTGCGCAATAGGAATTGTAATCTTCCAGTGTCACCGCGCGAGCGCCTGCTGCGTGCCGCTGTCCCAGCCCACGAGGATTTCCGCACCGGTATCGATGACCGGACGTTTGATCAGCGTGGGATTCGCCTTCAGCAGGCCCGCGGCGCCTTCGCCCAGCGCGCCTGACTTCTCAGCCTCTGACAAGGTGCGCCATGTGGTCGAACGGCGATTGACGAGTCTTTCCGCGCCGACGGCCTTCAGCCAGGCTGGCAAGAGCCGGTCAAGGTCGGCGTCTTCGCGAATGTCGACAAAAGCGGTCTCCCGGTCCGAGGCATCAAGTTCTTTCAGGGCTTTCTTGCAGGAATCGCAATTCTTCAATCCGTACAGCGTAACCGGGCCAGCCGACATGGGGGTCTCCTCTAAGTGTGGTGCCTCAAAGGGCTAGAACGCACCGATGGCAAACACAACCAGGCCAAGCGCGAGCGCAACAATGCCAAATCCGCGCAAATGATCATCATCCGGCATCATCCAGTGTGCCAATGCCCAGAGTGGTTTGGGCCATGCCACCAGGAGGAGACCTTCGACGAGCGCCCCTGCGATGATCAGGGTTGCGATGCCATCGGTTGCGGTGGAGAAACTGTTCTGGACTGACAAGGTTCCCCCCGCCGCAAAGATCATGACCGCGCCGCACAGAAAGCCGATCGCCGGGCTGTCTTCCAATTCGTCGATCAGGCGGGCCATGCGGTCAGGGTTGGCCAACAGGCCGGCTCCACACGCCATGAAGTAGAGGCCGAAGACGAGCAGGATTGTATGGGCGAGCATGACGGGCTCCTCTGGATACGCTGATCAGCATATCATGCCGGGCGGGGTTGGTCAGTCCGTATCGGAGGGGCGGACCACGCCGACAATCGGGCCCATATCGAGACCGGTCTCGTTGCGGCCGATCTCCGGCGCGTAGAGCTTTGAGACATATCCATCCAGAAAGAGGGCGTTGGGCGTGTTCAGCTTGTCGCGAAACAGGCTGGCAAAACTGTGGAAGTTCACGGGCACATCACTGATGGCGAAATAGAGCGTTGCGCCATCAGCGGTGACGCCCACGCCATTGCGACGTTTCCGGCTGGGGCCGTCCGCGTTGAATCTCGGATGCAATGCACCGTCGATCACCAGCATGGGGCCGGACTGTGTCGCAAAGCGCGCGTCCGGTGCCTCGGCCTCAAAGGCGAGACTTTCTGTGACATGGGGGGTGCCGTCTTGATCCACCCAGAATACCCCGTTGGGAAGCAGGCCGAAATTGCCCGGCCCCTCACGCGTCACGAGCGAGGCGACTTTTTCGCCCTGCTCGACATAAAGCCCGACCGGGCGGCGGTCCTGATGATACATGCCGGCGTTCATGGCAAACTCAAGCGTCTGGCCGTGATCGGCGAGATGGGCGGCCAGCCGGTCGAACTGACCAAAGGGCGCGCCATCGGGGTGAGTGAGCCAGAGGTTTACCGATGTGGGCGCCTCAAAGGAGCACACCGTATAAGGTTGGCCGAGATGCTTTACCGGGGCACATGGCGACGGGGTTTCCGCCTGAGCGCAAGCTTGCATCAGAACCGTGCAGACGAGAATGGCAAACCAGAGACGCATGCCGACAAATTAGCGGCTGGCTGGATCAAGCGCCATGCACAAATTCCACGAGACTGGGGATCGGTAGATTTTCGATATATCGAACCTTGAAATTTAGATATATCGAAATTATCTGAGGTTTAGATATATCGAAAGGAGCTCAAATGACGTATCGAAATAGAAACATGAAACATCGTCGTGGCGCAGGTTGCGGCACACGAGAAAATGGACCCATGCATGGAGGTCGACGCGGTATGAGACATGGTAGAGCGGATGGTCATCGCGGCGGACGCCGTCGGCCCCTGAATCATGGCGATCTGCGCCTGTTGATCCTCGAGCTTGTCTCGG
>NZ_DFME01000105.1:5886-14995 GCF_002375605.1 Hyphomonas sp. UBA3601
TCTGCGCCTGTTGATCCTGGAGCTTGTCTCGGAGGAAGCCCGCCACGGCTATGACTTGATCCGTGAGATCGAGAGCCGGACGGGCGGGGCATATGTCCCCAGTCCCGGCGTGATCTATCCTGCGCTGGAGGCCCTCCTGGACCTCGGCCTGGTCGAGGCGGAAATGGATGGTCAGCGCCGGACGTTTCGCCTGACGAAAGACGGCAGCAAAGAGCGCGAAGATTCAGCCGCGACAATCGAGGCGATCGAGGCCCGTCTCGCCGACCTTCAGGAGAGCGATCGACCTGAAGATCCGCAGGATGTGCGCGGGGCCATGCATCGACTACGCCACGCCGTGCGAGATGCGGCCCGGTCGGCGTCGAATGATGGCGAGACGCGCAAGGCGATCGCGGATATCCTGACGGATGCCCAAGAGCGGATCGCCGCGCTGAAAGGCGCCTAGCCGGTTTGACCGGATTCACAGCGGAGAAGGGGAGGCGATGCCTCTCCTTTTCTATTCGGCAGCGGCTTCCAGCGCTTCGCGGCGCTTTTCAGCGGCGGACTTCTTGACGCTCTCGGAGCGCAATTGTCCGCAGGCGGCGAGAATGTCGCGTCCGCGCGGTGTGCGGATCGGGGACGCATAGCCCGCCTGATTCAGCACTTCGGCGAATTCCTCGATTGTGTCCCAGTCGGAGCATTCATAAGGGCTGCCCGGCCATGGGTTGAACGGTATGAGGTTGATCTTTGCCGGCACACCTCTCAGAAGGCGGACGAGGTCGCGCGCTTCAGCAAGGCTGTCATTGACGCCCTTCAGCATGACATATTCAAACGTCACCCGGCGGGAATTGCCCAGGCCGGGATAGGCGCGGATCGCCTCGAACAGTTCCTTCAGATTGTACTTGCGATTAATCGGAACAATCTCATTGCGCAGATCATCATTCGTCGCGTGCAGCGAGATGGCGAGCATGGCATTTGTGCGTTCGCCGAGCTCTACGATCTTCGGCGCGACACCCGCCGTGGATACGGTGATGCGGCGCCGGCCAATTGCTATGCCATCGCCGTCACTGATCGTGTCGATCGCTTCGGCGACATTGTCCAGATTGTAGAGCGGTTCGCCCATGCCCATGAAAACTATATTCGTCAGGCGTCGGTCTTCTTCATCACTCGGCCAGCCATCCAGCGCGTCCCGCGCGATCAATACCTGTGAGACGATTTCCTGTGCGGTCAGATTGCGAACGAGCTTTTGTGTGCCGGTATGGCAGAAGGTGCAGTTCAGAGTGCAGCCGACCTGGCTGGACACGCAGAGAGCACCTGCCTTGCCGACATCGGGAATATAGACGCTCTCGCCTTCGATGCCGGGGCCGAAGCGGGCCAGCCATTTCTGCGTGCCATCGCGAGAGACCTGGTGATCTGCGATCTCGGGTCGGGTGAGGATGAATTTCTCGCCCAGCTCCGCGCGCAGGTCCTTGGCGACATCGGTCATGCCGTCAAATTCCTGAACACCGAAATGGTGCATCCAGCGGCGCAACTGTTTTGCGCGCATGCCAGCTTTCTTCGGCTCCAGGCCGAGCGCTTCCATCTCTGCTTTCAGAGCAGGAAGGGACAGGCCCGCCAATGAGCGGGGGGCAGGGGATGCAGCGTCGCCGCGCCGGGTGAGGTCAAGTTCGATTTTCATGATGCGGCGCCTATAACACGCTGAAGCGGTTGAAGGAATTGCTGGCTGCAGGCCTCACATTACGGGGAGTTAATGAGGATCGCCATTGTTTTGTCATCGATGGAACGGAAAGACTGACCCACGCGTTAATAAGCGTGCCCAATTCCGGGCTGTCCTTTCCAAAGGAGCTGATGACATGAAACGCCTTTCCTATGCGCTGCTTGCGCTTCCCCTGATTGCCCTTCCAGCCTGTGAAACCGGGCCGAGTCAACGGGTTCTGACCGGCGCTGGCGTCGGGGCCATTCTTGGCGCTGGTGCAGGTACGCTTGCAGGTGGCGACGATGGCCGCAACGCTGCAATTGGCGCAGCCGTGGGTGCAATTGCTGGCGCCGCAGCCGGTGACTATATGGACAAACAGGAGCGCCGCCTGCGCGAGCAAACCGCTGGCACGGGCATTGGTGTTGAGCGCCAGGGCGATCAGATCGCGTTGACCATGCCGTCCAACATCACTTTCTCCGTGAACAGTGCCACGATCCAGCCGAACTTCTATAGCGCGCTGAACGATGTCAGCCTGACGCTGGTCGACTATCCATCGACCGCCGTGGATATCATTGGTCATGCCAGCTCTGACGGCCCGGACGACTACAATATGGACCTGTCCCGTCGCCGTGCAGAATCGGTCCGTTCCTATCTCGTGAACCAGGGTGTCACGCCAGTTCGCCTTGCGGCTGTTGGTATGGGTGAGACCCAGCCAATCGCGGACAATGCGACTGCTGAGGGCCGCGCCGCCAACCGCCGCGTGGAAATCATCCTGACGCCGATCACGCAGGAAAGCTACTAAGCTGAAATTGCAGACCTCATCGCCTCGATGGGGTCTGCATACCGTTTTTCCATGGCGGCGAGCAATTGCGCGTTTGCCGTGGAAGGATGGCCCGAATTGGCAGGCGGTGCAGGATCATATTCCACTGCCAGCTGAATTCCTTCGGCCACGTTCTGGCCCGAAATTTCCATGACAATCTGAAGCGCGAAATCGATGCCGGCGGTAACGCCCCCACCGGTATAGGTGGTGCCGTCCCGAACGCAGCGCGCTTCGGTGGGCACAGCGCCGACCAGCGGCAACAGATGGTGATAGGCCCAATGGGTGGTCGCCTTTTTGCCGTTTAGCAGGCCTGCTGCACCGAGTATGAAAGCGCCCGTGCAGACGGACGTCACATAGGTTGCTGCCGCGCCGGCCTTGCGAACGAAATCCATCGTTTCCCCGTCAGCGAGCGCATCGACCACACCAAACCCGCCCGGCACGAGGATCATGTCGAGATCGGGCGCATCTGCGAATGTGCCGGTCGGCACGAGGCCTAGGCCGCAATCGCTCGGCACAGGATCAGGGGATTTTGCGAGAATATGGGTTTCCGCGCCGGGCATACGGTGGAGTATCTGGAGAGGGCCGGTGAAATCGAGTTGAGTCACATTCGGGAAAAGGACAAAGCCGATATTCATGATGCACTCCGATTCCAGCCCCAGATTGCCGGTGCGGTATTGATAGCAGTCGCCACACGTCGTAGCGAGTCCGGCGGCATGGTGCCGGTCGATATTTGCACGACTTTCCTGATCGCAGCACCTATACAAGCGTTCAACACCGAACGCGAAGAGGATCGGAACATGCAGGACTCCGTTCCGACCCATAATCCGCGAGGCCGTTTCGGTCAGTCAGCGCCTTATCGGGGCCTCTTCTCCGAAGGCATTCGCGGGCTCTCCTGGATGTTTCTGAAAGCGACGGGCTGGCATGTCGCCACAGACTGGCCGGACGTCTCCAAATCCGTGATCATAGCCGCGCCTCACACCTCCAATTATGACGGGCTGGTCATGCTCGCCATTGCGGGCTGGTACCGACAAAAGCTCAGTTGGATGGGCAAGGCTTCCCTCGTGCAAGGGCCGTTTGGCGGCTTGCTCCGGCGAGCAGGCTGCGTGCCGGTTGAGCGGTCAAAATCGAAGGATGTCGTGTCGCTGATGAAGGAGGCGTTCGACGCGGCGGATACGCTCCACCTCGCGATCGCGCCTGAAGGGACGCGCAATGCCAATCCGGTCTGGAAAACTGGGTTCTGGCATATCGCCCAATCCGCCAATGTGCCCTTGTTCAGCGCCGTGCTTGATTTTGGAACCAGGGAAATGCGGCTGGAGGGACCGATCATGCCTGGCGGGGATTTCGAGACCGATATGGACGTGATCATTTCGCACTATCGCGATGCGAAAGGCCGCCATCCTGAGCGCTTCTGTCTACCGGGTCAGGTGTCTTAGCGGCAGATTGCGGAGGCCTTGTCGATGGCCGCTGCCGAGCCGCTCAGCGAGAAATGATAGGCCACTTGCGTGTTGCGCTGGGAAACGGCTTCAATCCGGAGTTCTGATCCCTTGCGAAGGGCCGAAACAATCCGGGAATCGTCGGAATCATCTGCGAACGCTTCACGCCCGACGCCAAACATGGCCCAGGACGACCGTCCGACGCTGGCCTTCGGCGCCAGGTCTTCCCGCAAGTCAAAGCCGACTTTCAAGCTCGGTTGGTTGCGCGCGCGGCCGGATTTCCAATTGGTGACATAGAACCACACATCGCCATGATCGGCCGCGCGGGGGGCCTTGTCGGTGGCCTGTGTGGCCGCGTAGCAGATGGTTTCTCCATTCGCGGTGTCGGTAAAGACCGACCAATCCTTGTATCGACCGATCGCTGAAGGGCTGGCAGAGGCCATGGGCACGGCAAGCGCAGCCACAAGGGTCAGCACGGTCAGAGTTTTCCGGCTCAATCTCAGTGTTTGCATATTCTATACATTCCCATTTGCGCGGAGCATTCCCAGCATCATAAAGACAACAGGGTTAAGGCTAAACTACGGCATGTCAGCTGCCTCTGCAGATCACGCCAGCTTGTTGGTTCAGGCGGTTGCGTTCCATGTGAGCCGCCACGATAGTGTCTGGAACATGTAAACTGAGAGTTCTTGTGTGAACGACACTGTAACAACGACGATTTCCCCGGATGTGCGACAGCGTCATGCAGACTGCATGGCCCTGATTGCCTCCGATAAGTGTCGGGCCTCTTTTTCGGAATTGTTCGACTTCTACGCCCCGCGGGTGAAGAGTTACATGTTGCGGTTGGGCGCAAGCGCGCTGGAGGCCGAGGATCTGGCGCAAGACGTCATGGTGACGGTCTGGCGCAAGGCGGGCATGTACGACCGCAAGCAGGCGTCGGTCTCGACCTGGATTTTCCGCGTCGCACGCAATCGGCGCATCGACAAATTCCGCCGGACCAGTCGGCCCGACCTCGATGCGGATGAACCCATGCTTCGGCCACCGGATATAGAGCAGCCGGATGCGGCGCTGGATCGGGTTCAGATCGAGGAGGCGGTTCGGGCCGAGTTGGTGAAGCTGCCCCCCGAACAGCTCGAATTGCTGCAGGCCGCCTTCTATGAGGGCTTGTCGCATTCCGAAATCGCCACAAAATTCAACCTGCCCCTGGGAACGGTGAAGTCACGAATCCGGCTGGCTTTCGGCCGCCTGCGTGGCCAATTGGAACCGGAGGGCGGAGATGCCGACACGTAGTGAATGGAACATGACATGATGCAGCAGCCAGCTACTTCATCCTATAGCGAGCTCTATTCGGCCTATGCGGCGGGTCAGCTTGATCCGGCATTTGCGTTGCTACTCGAGACCCAGAGCATGTTACGGCGTGATGTGCGTGGCGCGCTTGCCGCAAGTGAAGCGGTGTCCGGTTTCATGCTGGAAACAGCAGAGCCCGTTCAGATGTCAGCCGGAGCAGGGGCTCGCGCACTTGAGCTGATTGATGCGCTCGAAAGCGGAGATAGCGTGACCGCTACGGATTTCACTGGAGACGCCGAATTGGCGTGCCTGCCCATGCCCTTGCGCGACAAGGCGTTGGAGGCATTTGATGCTGCCGGATGGCAGGCGAACGCGCCGGGCATCCGACGCATGAAACTCGATGTTGGCAGCGACCTCGAGATCGAGCTTTACCGTATACAGTCCAATGCCAAAGTGCCCCGGCATTCGCACGGCGGTACGGAGTTCACGCTCGTGGTGGCAGGCGGATTTTCGGATGAGACCGGCAGTTACGGTCCCGGCGACTTGGCGGTCAAGGGGCCGGACGACACGCACCAGCCCGTCGGTGATCCGGGCGAAGTTTGTTTCGCCCTTGCAGTGCGGGATGCGGGACTACAGTTCACGGGGATCATGGGTGTGATCCAGCGTGTGCTGGGGCGCTGACTATTTGCGGTCGCGACCGGGAACATATGTTCCGCTGAGGCCATCTCCGCCAGTGCCGCCAGGCATGATCGGGCGCGGAGCATAGCCGCCCATTGATAGATGTCGATCATACATGACGAGCGCGCCAGCAAGGCTGACATTGATACAAAATTTGGTCGGAATTTTCACGACATGATCGCAGCGCGCGAGGATGTCGGGTGACAAGTCCCCTTTTTCAGGGCCCAGCATATAGGCCGCCTGCGGAGGATGCCGGAAGGTGGGCAGCATTACAGCATCATCCGTCAGCTCGATGCCGACCATCTGACACCCGCGGGGCAACTGCATTTCGTCAACATTGTCCCACTGATAGTAAGGCACTTGTCCGGCTGTTTTTGACGTGTCGGCCTGGTAGGCTGCCCGCAGGCGATGCTCGGCATTGATGGAAAACACAAAGCTTGCCCCGAAGGCATTCGCTGTACGCATCAGCGCGCCAAGATTCATGGGTTTCGAGATACGTTCAGAGCCGATCGCAAAATAGCCGCGCATATCAGAAAGCCTCCAGTCCAAATCTGAGGATCACGAGCAGGCCGATAATCACAGGCAGTGTGTAAACCGAAACGCGCCGCGCAAGGCGCAGGTGTCCGAGCTGGTTCGGATAGGTTTGGTTGAGATGAGTTGCGATATCCGTATGCGAGACACGCCGTCCGGCATCAGCGACGCCTTCGCGGTACTCAATGTCTGAGGGGAGTCCGCCAAATTTTTCCGTCAGAGCACGGCGCAACGCTACCGAAATCATCCAACGCATCTGCAGGGCGAGCATCAGGGCGAACACGGCCAAACCCAACACTATGAAAAGAAGAATATTCATCAGCCGAACGTGCCCACTTCAAATCGTCCATTTGAATCCGCCATGGCGCGTTTCAGGCCAGACGAATTCCAGAGCGCGGATATGTCTCCTTCGGCGGATACGGCGATCATGCCGCCTTGTCCTCCCAGCATGCGCACATCATCCAATGCGCCTTGGACGGCGGCTTCCAGTCCGGCTCCGGCATAGCGGATGCGCGCCGAGACGTCTGCGGCTGCAGCTGCGCGAATGAAATATTCACCCAGTCCGGTGCACGACACGGCGCAACGTTCATCTGCCCATGTGCCCGCGCCGGGCAGGGGAGTATCGCCCAGCCGGCCGGGCGTTTTACCACGAATGCCGGCCGTAGAGGTTGCAGCTGACAGGTCACCATAAATGTCGAGCGCAACTGCCCCCACGGTTCCGGTTGAGTTGATCATGTCCTGTGTCGTCAGTTCATCGACGGGGTCATAGTAAGCGTCCGGATCGTCGATCATGACCAGGCCCGATTTGGCCAGCAGTTTTCGGGCGCCGTCTGCAATCAGCAAAACATTGGGGGTCTGTTCCATGACCGCGCGCGCGCAGGAGACCGGATTGCGGTATCCCTGCAGAGCGCCGACCGCTCCGGCTGTGCGGTTGCGACCGTCCATAATGGCGGCGTCCAGCTCATACGCGCCGTCGAGGTTTGGTGCAGCGCCCTTTCCGGCAAGATACAGGCCGGACTCTTCAAGCCCCTGAACCATCACTTCGACCACATCCAGAGCGGCTTCGCCGTCCCGCAAGCGTTCGGCACCATTCTTCAGCAGGGTCGCCAAATGGGCTTCCTGCAGGGAATAGTCATTCCCCGGGATCGGCCCGGCGCCACCATGCAGGGCCAGGGCCCATTTCTTTGCCATTTGACTGCTACCTCTCCGCTACGTCAGGCTTGGACTTTTATCGGGCACACCGCTACCGTCTGACAGCAGAAACAACAAGATGGGAAGGAAGTCGCAGCCATGAAAGCAGTGCTCTCCAAAGAAGTAGGCGGACCGGACAGTCTGGTCATTGAAGATGCCCCGATGCCGGAATGCGGCAAAGGTCAGGTGCTGATAGAAGTAAAGGCGTGCGGAGTGAATTTCCCGGATTCGCTGATCATTCAGGACATGTACCAGTTCAAGCCACCGCGCCCATTCTCGCCGGGTGGCGAGATCGCCGGGTTCGTCAAGGAAGTGGGCGAAGGCGTTTCCCATGTGAAAGTGGGTGACCGCGTTCTGGCCTCGATCGGGAATGGCGGTATGGCGGAATATGCCGTCGCGGCCCAGCATGCCGTAATGCCAATCCCGGAAGGCATGCCGTTTGAAGAAGCGGCCGCGTTCCTGATGACGTATGGCACCAGCTATTATGCTCTCAAGGACCGCGCTGACCCGAAGCCGGGTGAAAAACTGCTCGTTCTGGGTGCGGCTGGCGGCGTTGGCATTGCAGCCGTTGAGCTTGGCAAGGCGATGGGCCTTGAAGTGATCGCGGCCTGCTCGACACAGGAAAAGGTGGATTTTTGCCTCTCAAAAGGCGCCGACAAAGGCCTCGTCTATGCGCGTGAGCTTGATCGGGACGGTCAGAAAGCGTTCTCCAACGACATCAAGGAAGTGTCCGGCGGCGGTGTGGACATTATTTATGACGGTGTCGGCGGCAATTATGCCGAGCCCTCGGTGCGGGCCATGAACTGGGAAGGGCGTTTTCTCGTGATCGGCTTTCCTGCCGGTATCCCAAAGCTGCCGCTCAACCTGACCCTGCTGAAAAGTTGCGACGTTCGCGGCGTGTTCTGGGGCGCAGCGGTGGCGCGTGACCCGAAGGCTCACCAGCAGAATGTCGCTGAACTGTTCAAGCTGTATGGTGAAGGTAAGATCCGTCCGCACATCTCGAATACATATCCGCTGGAAAAGTCAGCCGATGCCATTCAGGAGCTGATGGACCGGAAAGCGCAGGGCAAGGTGGTGGTCGTGATCTGATTCCAACTGTCATTCGCCGTGCGAATGACAGTTAACGCCTGAACCAAAGCCTGTGTCGCGCATAGTTCTGTCATGTCAGATAAAAGCCAAACACAGGCAAACGCACCTCCTGCGAATGGACGTGACGATCCGCGCATGCGGATGTTGCGGCGTGGGAGAATTGTCGTAAACCACCGCCACAGTTCGTTCGATGTGGGGATCCGAGACCTGTCATCGACAGGAGCCAAACTCAAATTGACCGAAATCTGGGCGGTGCCGGAGACGTTTGAACTCCAGATACTGAAGCCTGACGGCTCAATGGAGCTGGTTGTGCCATGCGAGAAGCGTTGGCAGAGCGGTATTCTGGTCGGAGCAAAGTTCGTGCGCCCGCCACGCCCTTAGCCTTTTGGGAACCGGGACGAAAAAACCCGC
>NZ_DFME01000070.1:0-11241 GCF_002375605.1 Hyphomonas sp. UBA3601
GGCCCCGGCACCAGCATGGCGCCCTGTTGCGGAATTTCCAGATATGGCAGATCAGTATCCCAGGCCGCCGGTTGAGCAGAGACGATCAGCTTTGGCCGTCCGGTAGACCCCCCACTTGTCATCGCTTTCAAGGAAGCCGCTGTCAGCTCCGGTAGGGGCTCTGCGGACAAATGTTCTCCAGGTACAAATCCCTGAGGTACAGAGACTATCTGTTCAAATGCGCCGGTTTCGGCTCCAACGACCAGCGACGGCTTGCCCAGATCAATAATCTGGTCCCGTTCGGATTTCGGCAATTTGGCAGATATGGGTTGAGGTGTGGCCCCCAACTTCCAGACGGCAAAGCATGCTTCGAAGAATTCTATGCCATTCGGCAGTGCGATGGTAACAAAATCATCTGGTTGTACGCCTAGCTCGGAATAGGCCCGAGCGAGGCGGTTGGTACGCTCTTCAAACTCACCCCAGGTGATGGCCCGTCCTTCATGATCGATTGCGACCCGATCAGCCTGTCTTGCTGCCCAGTATGAAATGATGCGCGACATGGATTGGACTGGCATAGTGTTTCCTCGCTACGTTTTTATATGTTGGCTCGCCTGAGCAATCGCTGAAACCCCTCCCAGAATTCCTGTCGGCGGGTATCCGTCTCCATCAGGATTTCATGCATGGCACCTTCAATAACCCCATGTTCGCAATCAGGCAGCCGCGCGCAAATCTTTTCGTGTGCGGCATTGTCGACCAATTGCTCTTCCTCGGCAGATGCCACAAAGACGGGAATGGCGACCTGTTTGAGAGCCTTCGGTTTACTGAACGTATCAACAATGCTGAGTGAAGCACCAAGCCAGCCCCATGTCACCGGGCCCAGCTCCAAATCAGGCTGCGCATCAATTAGCGCGCGCTGCATTTGCCAACGCTGCTTGTCATGCGTGACGATATTTGTCTCAAACGTCTCTGGCGGACCGGGTTGGATGGCATAGTCCCCCGCGCGCCCCGTCGCGCGCATGGCCCAGACGAGATAGCGCATCCCGAAGAAGCGAGACTTCAGGCCCCACATTGGCGCACAAAATGCCGCAGCGTCCACTTTTACGAGACCTTGCGAGATGGCGGCCAAGGCGATGGCGCCTCCCATGGAATGTGCGAGAGATACATGCGGACGTGGCAGGCGGTCCTGGAGTTGGTCCAACCCATTGGCCAGCGCGCCCATAAAGGTCTCGAACCGATCAATATGGCCCTTCTTTGTATCATCCAGAAGGCGTTCCGAAAGGCCCTGCCCAGGCCAATCAAGAATCACGACGGCAAACCCCATGGTCTGCAGCTCTCGTCCGACCTCAAAGTATTTCTCGATGAACTCCGTCCGGCCCGGACACACTATCGCAGTGCCACGCGGACCAGATTTTGAAAGCGCAGGGGCCACGCAGGCGCGAAGATTGCGGCCTTCGCTCCCCTTGAACCAGAGTATTTCCGCCCCGTCGGGTGGCGGGTTGCCCGGGATCAGCACAAAGGAGCTGTCCAGTGTGTGGGGACGCGTCGTCATATCGGACCTTCAAAAGAAAGAAGCCGCCCAAGGTTTCCCCGGACGGCTTCAGAGATCAAGTTCAATTCAGCGAAATTAGCTGAACTTCTTCATCAGGTTCTGCAGCTGCATGGCAACAGACATGTCGCCTTCAACCTTCAACTTGCCCTGCATGAAGGCCATCGTCGGGTCCATGGCGCCTTCGGAAATCTTCTTGAAGTCGTCCCAGTCGACCTTGATGGTCGCGTCGGCATCGGAATCGGAATTGTCAGCCTTGCCAGCAACGCCGTCGATGAAAAGCTTG
The DNA here is from genome assembly GCF_002375605.1 of Hyphomonas sp. UBA3601. NCBI lineage: Bacteria > Pseudomonadati > Pseudomonadota > Alphaproteobacteria > Hyphomonadales > Hyphomonadaceae > Hyphomonas > Hyphomonas sp. UBA3601. The sequence goes on from NZ_DFME01000070.1 coordinate 1,812, forward strand.
CCTGCATCACCGAAGTCAAATTTCACCTTCTTCGTGAAGTCGCCACCGGCTTCGACGGCCGAATCTGCTTTCGCTGTGAGTTCTGCGAGATCCATTGAATTCCTCCTTGAATGGACTTTGGGCGATAAAGCCGTTCCTTCTATCAGAATGCAAGCCCACAGAGGCCAGATTACCTTGATTTAGTTCAGTTGGGTGGCAGCTTACTCAAATCGCTCAGGTTTTTAAAAGCGTGTTGACCTCGCGTAGCGGAAGCGTGGAAATTGGGCGCCATGAGCTGGCAGAAATCGATCGAAGAATTGCGTCGCCGAGAGCGATTGGCGGAAAAAATGGGCGGCGAGGAGCCGGTGTCCCGGCAGAAAGGCCGCGGAAAGCTGACGGTTAGAGAGCGCGTCGCCTTCCTGGCAGACCCCGGAAGCTTCCATGAAATCGGCAAGATCGCAGGCAAGGCAACCTATGGTGCCGACGACGAATTGGACGGTTTCCTGCCCTCGAACTCAGTTATGGGCCGGGCTCGGTTGAATAGCAGATCGACAGTGATTCTGGCAGACGATTTCACTGTTCGGGGCGGCGCAGCCGATGCTTCGATCTGGCAGAAAATGGTTCAAGCCATCAAGATGGCGGCCGAGTACCGCCTGCCGCTCGTTCAGATGATTGACGGCACTGGGGGCGGCGGTTCGGTCAAGATGCTGGAGAAAGACCCGCGCACCTACATTCCGGAGACACCGGGCTGGAATGAGATTACCCACGGCCTGACACAAGTGCCCTTCGTATCATTGGCCCTTGGCCCCTGCGCGGGCATGGGCGCGGGGCGAGTAGCCGCCAGCCATTTCTCTGTCATGGTCAAAGAGCTGAGCCAGGTTTTCGTGGCCGGTCCGCCTGTCGCCATCGCGCTTGGCGAAGATGTCACCAAGGAAGAACTGGGCGGCTGGAAAATTCAGGGCCAGAATGGCACAGTCGACAATGTCGTGGATACCGAAGCGGACGCATTCGAAACAGCTCGTCGTTTCCTGTCTTACCTTCCATCATCGGTGCACGAACTTCCGGAGCGAGTCGTGGGTGGTGACTCGCCAGTGCGACGGGAGGAGAGCCTGCTCTCTATTGTGCCAACAGACGGTAAGACGCCGTACAAGCCGCGGAAGATTGTTGAAGCAAGTGTAGATACGGGTAGCTTTTTCGAGATCGGACATGATTGGGGCCGGGGTATCGTGTGCGGGTTCGCCCGTCTGGATGGGTATCCTGTCGGAATCCTGGCAGGTGATCCCTTCTTCCTGGACGGCGCATGGACCGCAGATGTCTGCGACAAGGTCACTCGCCACATGGATCTCTGCTCGCAATTCCATTTGCCGGTCGTCCACTTTGTCGACTGTCCCGGCTTTGCGGTTGGCGTGAAGGCGGAGACCGCCGGTGTGACCCGTGCGGGCGTGCGCGCCATGACGGCGATCTATCAGGCCGATGTGCCGGTCTGTTCTGTCGTGATCCGCAAAGCCTATGGCCTGGCTGGGTCCGCCATGATGAATCAGAGCCGGACCAAATGGCGCTATTGCTGGCCGAGTGGGGACTGGGGCAGCCTGCCCATGGCCGGCGGCATCGAGGCCGCCTTCCGCAAGGAACTGGCCGAGGCCGAGGATCCGGAGGCCCTGAAGGCCCAGCTCTACAAGAAATTCGATGCGATCCGGTCTCCCTTCAGGACAGCAGAATCCTTCTATGCCGAGGAAATCATCGACCCGCGGGACACCCGTCCTCTCCTCGTGGATTTCATCCACCACGCCTGGCGCACACTGGAGCCGGGCGAACGGAGAACAGGTTTCCGGCCCTGATCATCCGCCCGAATTCCAACGTGATCTTGCCATTTTGTAGGTTTCATGTGGAAGTCATAGTGGATGTGGAGGGAACAGATGAACATCAAAATTCCAGCAATTGCGACCGCTGCCGTCTTGCTCGCGGCATGTGGCGGTCCTGGCAACGAGTCGGCTGAGCGCGCGATGATGAACGCCCCCCCGGCCCCATCTCCGATGATGGAGCAGGACGTGGCAATGGACGGTTCGTTTTCCAAATCAGGAGGTGGCGGCGGGCCGACCGAGGAGGCCGCGCAACAATATATCGCCTATTCGCACTCACTCGGATTGCGGCTGCCAGTGAAGTCCATCGAGCCAGTCATGCAGGGCCATGTTGCCGCCTGTAACCAAGCTGGCCCCTCGGTGTGTATCGTCACTAATTCCTGGTTCAACACCTACTCGGATGATGAAGCCTCCGCATCGCTCCAACTTCGGGCAACGCCAGATTGGATCGAGACATTCCTGGAGGGTGTCGACGCCGACGCCGAGCAAGCCAATGGCGACGTTACCAATCGCCAGACGACGGCCGAGGACCTTACCGTTTCGATCATCGACACCGATGCCCGCCTGAACGCTCAGCAAACCCTTCAAAAGCGTTTGGAGGAGTTGCTCGCCAACCGGGACGGCGAACTGGGAGACCTATTGGCCACGGAGCGGGAACTTGCCCGGGTCAACGGTGAGATCGACTCGCTAAAATCATCGCTCAAGACTTTGATGCTCCGGGTTCAGATGAGCCAATTGAGCGTGAACTACGAGACCAAGCGCAATCCGGTCTCGCAAGGCGCACTCTCACCGATCGGAAGTGCGTTCGGAGATTTCTTCTATAACCTCTCCAGTGCGCTGGCCGCCGTGATCACCGCCTTTGCGATCGGCCTGCCATGGCTGATCTTGATCGGAGCCTTCCTCTGGATCTGGCTGAAGCTGATCTGGCCACGCATCCGTCGCAAGAAACCCCAATAATGTGAATGGCCCCCGGAGCGATCCGGGGGCCATTCATCATCAGGCTTTCTCAGCCACTTTTGCCTTCTTGCCCTTGGGCTTGGCATCACCAAGCAACAGGTGGGCTATCTCTTTCGGCACAATCATCAACATCTCACTGGTGGACGTTTCCCAATTCTCGAGAATGTCTTTCGCGCGAAGGGACTTGGTGCGCTTGAAGTGCTCCTCGATCAGCGCCCTGGCTTCTGCAATGTGCTCTGCCTGCATGTCTGAGAGGGGATACCAATCAATCGAATCCGGGTTCGCCACCCGTTCGAACTGGCTTTCCGGATCCCAGATATAGGCTGTACCGCCGGTCATGCCCGCGCCGAAATTGTCACCGACCGGTCCGAGAATGACAGCCCGCCCGCCCGTCATGTACTCACAGCCATTCGCGCCGCACCCTTCAATCACCGTCACAGCACCGGAGTTACGAACCGCGAAGCGCACGCCCGCCGTACCCGCCGCGAACAACTTGCCCGCGGTTGCGCCGTACAAACACGTATTGCCGATGATAGCGTCACCCGCCCGATGACGCTCTTTCGGCCGTGGCGATACGACAATCGAAGCGCCCGACAGGCCTTTACCTACATAATCATTGGCATCGCCGATGACTTCCAGCAGAAGACCCTGCACCGAGAACGCACCTAGCGATTGCCCTGCGGACCCTTCCAGCCGGATATGCAGGCGGCCCTCTGGCAGTGCCTGCATGCCGAACTTGCGCGTGATCGCAGAACTCGACCGTGCACCGATCGCGCGCATCGTGTTACGCACACCATATTCCAACTGCATCTTCTCGCCGCGCTCGAAGAACGGCTCGGCATCACGTAGAATCTGGGCGTCTAGGGTATCTGGAACCTCTTCACGACGGTCAGGCTGATAAATGACCGGATTTTCGGTATCGACCTGGACTAGCAGCGGGTTCAGGTCGAGATCATCGAGATGTGTCGACCCACGGCTTACCTGAGCGAGCAAGTCCGTGCGCCCGATTGCTTCGTCGAGCGACTTCAGGCCGAGTGAAGCAAGAATTTCCCGGACGTCCTCGGCTATGAAGCTCATCAGGTTCACGACCTTTTCCGGCGATCCGGTAAAGTGAGCACGTAGCGCCTCGTCCTGAACACAGACCCCCACAGGGCAGGTGTTCGAGTGGCACTGGCGCACCATGATACAGCCCATAGCCACGAGCGAGGCTGTGCCGATTCCGTACTCTTCCGCACCCAGCATAGCAGCGATCACAATATCGCGGCCCGTACGAAGGCCTCCATCGGTGCGGAGGGTGACCTTGTTGCGCAGATTGTTCAACGACAGGATCTGGTGCGCTTCGGCAAGACCGAGTTCCCACGGCAGACCCGCATATTTGATGGAAGTCTGTGGGCTCGCGCCCGTTCCTCCCACGCCGCCTGCAATCAGTATGACGTCTGCCTTCGCCTTCGCCACACCAGCGGCAACCGTTCCGACCCCGGACTGGGCAACAAGCTTCACGCAAACCCGTGCCTCCGGATTAATCTGCTTCAAGTCATAGATCAGCTGGGCAAGATCTTCGATCGAGTAGATGTCATGGTGTGGCGGTGGTGAGATCAGCATCACACCCGGCGTTGCATGGCGCAGCTTGGCAATGAATTCTGTCACCTTGAAGCCGGGCAACTGACCGCCCTCGCCGGGTTTTGCACCCTGAGCGATCTTGATCTCAATCTCTCGACACTGGTTCAGATATTCCGCAGTCACACCAAAGCGGCCAGAGGCCACCTGCTTGACGGCAGAGTTCATATTGTCGCCATTCGGCAGCGGGCGAAACCGGGCGCGATCTTCGCCGCCTTCGCCCGATACCGATTTTGCACCGATCCGGTTCATGGCCACGTTCAGCGTGCCATGAGCTTCTGGGCTCAACGCGCCGAGCGACATGCCGGGCGTAATGAAGCGCTTACGGATCTCATTGATCGACTGAACGACGGATACTGGAACGGGGTCCCCAGCCGGCTTGAAATCGAGCAAGTCACGCAATTGTATCGGATCGCGCGAATGCACTGCTTCGACATATTTGCGATAGATAGAGTAATCGCCGCGATCACATGCCGCTTGCAATGTGTGGATCAGATTTCCGTCAAGCGCATGTGGTTCTTCGGACGCTCTCAAGCGGTAGAACCCGCCTACCGGCAGAGATACGACATCCTCGTCGAAGGCGGCCTCATGGCGAACAAGCGAGTTTTCTTCGAGGCCAGCGAGACCAAGGCCAGAAATGCGGCTGTTCATGCCTGGGAAATAATCCGCGACAAGCGCACGCGAGAGGCCCAGCGCTTCGAAATTGTACCCACCCCGATAGGAAGAAATTACAGAAATTCCCATCTTTGAGATGATCTTCAACAAGCCGGCTTCGACCGCTTTTTTGAAATTCAACACACACTCATTGAGCGGCATCTCTCCGAAAAGCCCTCGGGCTTGCCGGTCCGCAATGATGTCTTGCGCCAGGTACGCATTCACGCACGTCGCACCGACACCGATGAGTACGGCAAAATAGTGCGTGTCGAGGCATTCGGCCGACCGAACCGTGATGGAACAGAACGTACGCAAACCTTGCGCCACAAGGTGCGAGTGAACCGCACCAGTGGCCAGGATCATCGGAATCGCAATCTTGTTCGCAGACTGATACTGATCGGTCAGAATTATGTGCTCGCGGCCTTCGCGTACTGCATCTTCCGCCTCCTGACGGATTCTACCCAGCGCGTTCTTGAGCGCAACTCCATCACCTGCCGCATCTGCTTCATTGAATGTACAGTCAATCTCAGCAGTGCCAACACCCAGTCGATCGATCAGGCGGTCATACATCCCATTGGTCAGGAACGGGCTTTCCAGCACGAATACTTCCTGCTGGGACTTGTCGGTATCGAGAACGTTTCCAAGGTTTTTGAACCGAGTCTTGAGACTCATTACGCGCTCTTCACGCAACGGGTCGACCGGCGGGTTTGTGACCTGACTGAAATTCTGGCGGAAGAAGTGGCTCATTGGGCGGTACGAGAAAGACAAGACGGCCGTCGCAGTGTCGTCGCCCATCGATCCAATGGCCTCCTTGCCACCTTCGGCCATCGGAGAAAGGATCAATTCTAGTGTCTCAAGTGTATAACCCGCGGCTGTCTGACGACGCAGCAGATCTTCCTTGTTGAACATGAGAGGCTCAGGCCCCGGGCCGATTTCCGGCTCCAGTTCGGTCACGGCCTGCAACCACTCTTCATATGGCGCCTTGCCGGCGAGCAGGTCAATTAGCTCGCGATGCTCATAAAACTTTCCGGTCTTCAAATCAGCCGCGATCATGCCGCCAGCCTGGATCAGGCCGCGCTTGGTGACTTCATGATCGCCCAGCGGGCACATACCCGCCTCAGACCCAACCGCAAGAATACCGTCTGCCGTCAGAGCATAACGAAGCGGCCGCAAACCGTTTCGATCAAGCCCAGCTATGGCCCAACGGCCATCATAGGCCGCGATTCCGGCCGGTCCGTCCCAAGGCTCCATCACGGAGTTACAATAGTCGTAGAGCGCCTGGTGAGCAGTCGGCATGACCGAATCCCGCTTCGACCAGGCTTCCGGGATCAACATGGCCTTGGCCATTGGTGCCGAACGGCCTGACTTGCAAAGAATCTCGAACACAGAATCAAGGGCGCCAGAGTCGGACGTGCCATCCGGGATCACCGGCTTTACATCATCAACATGCTCGCCAAAGGCTTCGGATACCATGCGGATTTCGTGGCTCTTCATCCAGTTCTTGTTGCCACGCACCGTATTGATCTCGCCATTGTGCGCGATCATTCGGAAAGGCTGAGCCAGCGACCATTGCGGGAACGTGTTGGTCGAATACCGCTGGTGATATATTGCGAATGCAGAGACGAAACGCTCGTCCTTCAGGTCCAGATAGAAATTGTCGATGTCCTGCGCCAGGAACATGCCCTTGTAGATCAGGGATGAATGGCTGAGTGAACATACATAGAAGGATGGAATCGCGGCCTCACGTGCACGACGCTCGATCCGCCGGCGGCAGATATAGAGCGCACGTTCAAGCTCTTCCGGGCTGCGCCCTATACCATCGCGAAACATGATCTGCTCAATCGCCGGGCGCGTATCCTTGGCCTTCTGACCTATCACGGTCACATCCACGGGGGGCTGGCGCCAGCCATAGATGTAGAACCCGAAATGCAGAACCTCGGTTTCAACCAATGTCCGCGCAGCTTCCTGAGCCGCAAAATCCGTGCGTGGTAGGAATATCTGACCCACACAGATTGGGTCGTCCGTCGGATTGTGGCCTGTGCGAGTGACATGCTCACGGAAGAAATCCTGTGGCACTTCCACGCGAATACCCGCGCCATCTCCGGTCTTGCCATCCGCATCGACAGCGCCCCTGTGCCAGACATTCTTCAATGCCTCGATCCCCATCTCCACGATTTCGCGACGCGGCTTGCCATCGAGCGCTGCGACAAGGCCAACACCACAAGCATCATGCTCATATTCGGGGTCATAGGCGTGGCCGTCCATCAGCTTCTGACGGTTGGCCTCATACTGTTTTACATATTCTGACATCTGACTACTCCGCCGCTACTTTAGAAGCGCGCTCTTGTGCTCTCATCGCCTTGTGCATGGCTTCTGCTGCGTCCCGGCCATCCTTGATGGCCCAGACAACGAGCGAAGCGCCGCGAACGATATCCCCTGCCGCATAAACGCCGGGCAGGCTGGTTTCCATTGTTGCATAATCGACCCGAACCGCGCCCCAACGGTTTACGGTCAAGGTTTCTTCGCCAAACAATTCCGGCAGGTCTTCCGGGTCAAAGCCCAGCGCCTTGATGACCATGTCGGCCTTGATGTCGAATGTTTCCCCGGTCTTGACCGGAGACTGACGACCGGAGGCATCGGGCTCGCCCAGTTTCATCCGGCTCGCGCGAACAGCTTTAAGTTTGCCGGCTTTCGTATCGAGAATGGCATCGGGCGAAGCCAGCCATTCAAAGGTCACACCCTCTTCCTCGGCATTCGTCACTTCGCGCTGACTGCCCGGCATATTCGCGCGGTCACGGCGATACACACAAGATACGCTCTTGGCGCCCTGACGGATCGCCGTTCGCACGCAATCCATCGCAGTGTCGCCGCCACCGATCACAACCACGCGCTTTCCGTCTGCGTTCAAAGTCCCGTCATCATAGGCCGGCACGTCATCGCCAAAATTCTTGCGGTTGGAAGCGGTCAGGTATTCCAGCGCAGGGAATACGCCTTTGGCCCCGCTGCCCGGACATTTCAGATCCTTTGCTGCGTAGACACCTGTCGCGATGAGGATCGTGTCGTGCTGATCTCGCAGCGTTGAGAGAGACACCGTCTCGCCGACCCGCGTATTGAACTCAAACCGGATTCCGGAATCTTCCAAGCGTTTGATACGGCGCTCAACCACATCCTTCTCGAGCTTGAAGCCAGGGATTCCGTAGACCAACAGGCCACCCCCCCGGTCATAAGCATCGTAAACCGTGACTTGATAGCCCTTTCGGCGGAGCTGTTCAGCGGCAGCAAGGCCCGCAGGGCCCGCGCCAATAATGCCTGCAGATTGGGCGCGTTCACGTGGGGGCGTGATCGGCTTCACCCATCCCTGATCCCACGCATTGTCAGTGATATACTTTTCAATAGATCCGATCGTGACTGTGCCGTGGCCCGACTGTTCGATGGTGCAGATACCCTCACACAGACGATCCTGCGGACAGATGCGGCCGCAAATCTCAGGCATGTTATTGGTCGCCGACGAGACCTGATATGCTTCTTCGAGCCGGTCTTCGGCGGCGAGCTTCAACCAATCAGGAATGTTGTTGGAAAGGGGGCAGCCCTGTTGGCAGAATGGGACGCCGCACTGCGAACACCGCGCGGCTTGCTCACCAGCCTTGTCCTTGCTGAACTCAGCATAGATTTCATTGAAATCGTCTTTTCGGTCCGAGGCATCCCGCTTTGACGGCATGCTCCGCTCGACTTTGATGAATTTCAGCATTTTTTCTGCCATTTCGGCGCTCCCGGTATTAGAAGTGTGTGCTTAGAACTTTCACTCCAAGCTCGCAAGCGCATTCGATCATTCACAACTCACAATGATATTTATAAACTGCACTCGGCCGCCCGTTTTGCCGCCTGTGCGGCTCAATACGGAAAAACAACATCATATTGATCTTTATACGAGTGGTGGCTTTTTTGGTAAATTCCCATAGTTGGGAATTGCGTTGAAACTGTAAGGCTCGCCTGATGTCCCTATTACAGCTCGCCATTATCGCCCTGCTGCAGGGCACGACAGAATGGCTTCCCGTGTCCTCTTCCGGCCATGTACTGCTCGCCGCAGGATTCTTCGAAGCTAGCCCCGGCGACGAGTTATTGATCAATGCCGTGTCAAATCTCGGCACCTTGTTGGCGATGCTGATCTATTTCCGAAAGGACGTGACCAGCGCCATTGCAGGAGGATTTGAACTGGTCGCCGCACCAATATCAAAATCGCCACTGTCAAAAGGGGCTCGCCTTGCAGCCGCCGTGATTGTTGCAACGCCGGTCGCCGTTCTGGTCGCATTCGCCTACGAAAAATTCCTGCCCGAAAGCATGCTGGAAAGCATGCGCAGCATCTA
>NZ_DFME01000029.1:0-2762 GCF_002375605.1 Hyphomonas sp. UBA3601
ACGCTGTCTCATACCGCGTCGGCAGATGTCATCTGGTGCCGGGAGGCCTTGAAGTCAGGTGCCGGCAAGGCCCGTGCCCTGATCGCAAATTCGGGCAACTCGAATGCCTTCACCGGTGCCAAGGGCGTGCTCAAGAACGAGGCCACCCTGAAGGCGCTGACCGAAACGCTCGGCGTGGAAAAGCAGGAATGTTTCCTCGCGGCGACCGGCGTGATTGGCGAACCCTTGCCAGACCCGAACTATGTCGGCGCGTTCGTGCCCGATCTTGCGGGCAAGCTTTCGGCTCCTGACTGGGAAGCCGCGGCACGCGCCTTCATGACGACTGATACTTTTCCCAAGGGCGCAGGGCTTGCGACCAAGATCGACGGCGTGGACGTCAATCTGGCCGGTATCGCCAAGGGCTCGGGCATGATCGCGCCCAACATGGCGACCATGCTGGCCTATGTTTTCACCGACGCCGCCATCGCGCCAGACCTGCTGCAAGGTCTGTTAGAAGAGGTAACGAACCAGACCTTCAACAACATCACGGTGGATGGCGACACGTCGACGTCCGACACGCTGATGGTATTTGCCAGCGGGGCCAGCGGCATGGCCGAGATCGCCACACGGGACGATCCCCGTTTCGCCGAATTCGCCGCCGCCTTGAAGCAGGTCTGCCTCGACCTCTCCCACCTCATCGTCAAGGACGGGGAAGGGGCCAGCAAGTTTGTCACCATCACGGTCGAAGGCGCAGTGTCGGAAACCTCCGCAAAGGTGGTCGCCTGTTCGATTGCCAACTCGCCCCTCATAAAAACGGCCATGGCTGCCGGAGACGCCAATTGGGGACGGATCGTGATGGCCGTTGGCAAATCGCTTGAGCCGATAGACATGGACCAGCTCGCCATATGGTTTGATGATGTCCAGGTTGCCTCTGCGGGCGGGCGCATGCCGGACTATAGCGAAGCAGCCGCCGGCGGGGTATTTGCCCAGCCGGAATTCACCATCCGTGTCCACCTCGGCGTGGGCGAGGCGTCTGCCACGGTCTGGACCTGCGACCTGACGCATGGCTATGTCGACATCAACGGAGCCTATCGTACATGACGCGTAGAATGGTGCTTGTGGTCGCCGCTGCGCTCTATGATGCCGAAGGCCGTATCCTGCTGGCTCAACGCCCCGCTGGCAAACCGATGGCGGGCCTCTGGGAGTTCCCGGGCGGAAAGGTCGAGACGGGCGAGACACCGGAGCGGGCGCTGGTGCGGGAATTACAGGAAGAACTCTCCATCATGGTGGACGAGACCTCTCTGAAACCGATCACTTTTGCCAGTCATGCTTATCCAGATTTTCACCTTTTGATGCCATTGTTCTCAACGGAGAGTTGGGAAGGCGAGCTTTCGCCCAGGGAAGGACAGGCCTTGGCCTGGGTCAGATCATCGGACCTTCATCTCTATCCGGCGCCTGCGGCAGACATTCCCCTGTTTGACGTGCTCTCGGGTAACTAGACAGACTCGGAGCGAACATGATGGCCTCGAATACAATGATACGCCGCTTCCTGCGTGACGATACGGGCGCAACCGCCGTGGAATACGGACTTCTGGTAGGACTGATCGCCGTTGCGATCATGGGCGGCCTCGTGGCCGTGGCCACATCCATCAACCAGACATTCACAACCGTTGAAACGGAAATGTCCTGATCGATCACTCGTCAGGTCTTGCGACCAGACGTCAGGAAGATTTGTGATTTCGTACAGCGTCGGCGAGGCTGACCCTGGCGCTTCCGGGTTTTAGCGGTTTGGGTTGGGAGTCTGCCGGGCTCCAGCCAGACATATGCACCACTTCAAATGATGCGCGCACACGCCCGTCTGGATCGCTATGATCATTTGCGTAGATTTCCATGGCACGCATCAGCACACGGCGCGGCAGGGGCCGCATTGTCCCGGCTGCGAATGCCGCCCGCTCGCCCATCCCTTTCAAATCGGCCAGCAAGCCCATCGGTGATCTGTACCGAACCACAACCTGATCGCGATCAACGACTGGCAGGGCAAAGCCTGCCCGTTGCATCAGGCTCGCCATATCGCGCAGGCCGGGCAGGGGGGAGACACGTGCCGCGACGCCGCCGGTCAGTTCCGTTTCCGCCTCCATCAGGCTGGCCCGCAGCTCACTCAGCGTGCCCGCACCGAATAGCGCGCCCAGGAACAAGCCGTCCGGTTTCAGCGCCTGACGGATCTGCACCAGCGCACCGGGCAAATCATTCACCCAATGAAGGGACAGGGCCGACACGATCAGGTCCAGGCTGGCCTGTGGAAATGGCAGGCCCTCTTCATCCACCTGCTCTGCGTTCAGACCGTCGGCCCGGCTGAGCGCCACCATGCCGCTGGATATATCCCCGGCTTCGACAGACCCGACCTGGTCGCTGGCCTGAAGCAGTTTGGCGAGTTGGCCATCATGTGCGCCGAGATCAAAGGCGCGATCAAAGGAATGAGACGTATCCGCCAACCGGTCCGCGATATCGCTCGACACGCGCGCTTTCAGGAAGTCATATTCTTTGAAACTGGCTGCGGCCCGGCTGCGATTACGGGCCACCCGTTCGCGGTCGAACAGGCGGGGCGGCGCAGACTTCGGGGGGACCGGGGAAGGCATGAGCAGCGATATGGACCACCGGGCCCGCATGGCAAAGGGGCTAATGCGCGGCGCGGCTGAATTTCTCTGGCCCCAACGCTCCCTCGTCAGTGGCCAGCGCGGCGCAGGCAAGGGGCCGCTCTCGCCGTCCGAATTCGCCGCCATCGG
>NZ_DFME01000029.1:2826-13607 GCF_002375605.1 Hyphomonas sp. UBA3601
TCGCCGCCATCGGATTCCTTTCCGATCCTGTCTGCGAATGCTGTGGCCGGCCAATGGAGCTGGACCTTGGGCCAGGGGCGCAATGTGCACCCTGTATCGCCCGCCCGCCGCGTTGGGACCGGGCCCGCGCGGCGCTCGTCTATGAGGCCGCCAGTCGCCGCATCGTGCTTGACCTCAAACGATCAGGCCGCCGGGACGGGCTGCATGTCATGACCGGCTGGATGCACCGGGCGGGGGGGCAACTGGTCGCCGAAGCCGATCTGATCGTGCCCGTGCCGCTGCACTATACGCGCCTTGTCAGTCGAGGCTTCAACCAGTCAGCCTGGCTGGCACAGGGTATTGCCCGCCGTGCCGGCCTGTCCTGCCGCGTCGATGTCCTGAAACGCCGCCGCCGCACGCCCACTCAGGGTGGGCTCAGCGCGAAGGCTCGCCGTCGCAATGTGGCGGGGGCATTCAAAGTCTCCGACCGCGCTGCAACCCATGTGCACGACAAGCGTATCCTGCTGGTGGATGATGTCCTGACGACGGGTGCGACCCTGTCGGCCTGCACGCGTGCCCTGAAACAGGCAGGCGCGCGACAAGTCGACGTGCTGGTGCTTGCGCGCGTTGTGCGGGAAACGGATGTCACCATATAAAACCGGAAGAAACTATTCAGGAGCCCCTCAATGGCTGATGTCACAATCTATACGCGCCAGTTCTGTCCTTACTGCACGCGCGCCGTCTCCCTGCTGAAATCCAAGAACGTCAATTTCAATGAAATCGACGCCGGAATGGATGCGCAGAAAAAAGCCGAAATGGTCGAACGGTCTGGGGGCGGTCGCACCTTCCCGCAGATTTTTATCGGCGACAAACATGTCGGCGGCTGCGATGACATGATGGCACTTGAAAGGTCCGGGAAGCTGGATTCCCTGCTCGGCGCATAATCTGGGGCAGCCATGATCCGTTACGCGCTCATTTGTTCTGATTGCGACCATGACTTCGAGGCATGGTTTGCGTCGTCTTCGGCGTTTGACGACCAATCCAGCCGGGGCCTTGTCAGCTGCGCGATGTGCGGCGGCGAGAATGTGGTCAAACAGATCATGGCGCCGTCTGTGCGTACATCCGACGGTCGCAAGGCCGCGCCGGATGAGGCGGCGATGGCGCGGGAATTTCTTGCGAAGGCACGCGACCACGTCTCGCGCAACTTCGACTATGTCGGCGACAGCTTCGCAGACGAGGCGCGTTCGATGTTCTATGGCGAGACCGACAACCGGCCGATCTGGGGCGAAACCTCTGCCGAAGAATCCGAAGCCCTGCGTGAAGAGGGTATCCCCGCAGCGCCCTTGCCACGGGCAATGACGCCCAAGCGGCCCAAATCGAACAAGCAACTAAACTGAACTGGAGCGCTTTGACGCGCTTGACCCTGCTTCGCCCTGATATATTACGCAGGTCACAAGGTTTTTGACGGGGAGTGCCCTAAATGGCTGCCAGTGAATATCATCGTGGAGACATGGACATCAGCGCCCAGAAGGCGACTTGGGATGGTTTCATGGTGGGAAGCATCTGGGGCAGCCTGCTCATCATCCTGACCGTCGGCTATGCAACGCTCGCCGTTGCCATTGGCATGAACTGGATGATTGCCCTCGGCCTGATGACCGTATTCGGCATTGTCTCCGGCCTGGTCATGAATTTGGGTGGCCGCTGGATGGCCACTGTCGTGCTGATGGTGGTGCTGGCCTTGGTCGTCCAGCTGTTCATCGCACTGTTCGGACTCGTCCTTTAGAACACTCAGATCGACAGGTTTTCCGGTTCCTTGCAATCGGCGCATGTCGCGATGGCCGGATCAGCCTTGAGCCGTGTCAGCGGGATTCTGGCGTCACATCCTGTGCATAGGCCATAGCGCCCCGCTTCCATGCGGGCGAGGGCGGATTCGATCCGGGCCAACTGTTCTGCGTATTTCTCAAGGGAACCAGGCGGGCGCCGGATTCCGTCAGCACCTGCATCTTTTGTCAGGCGATCCAGTCCTGAAAGGGGAGGCATCGTCTTCATCTGGAATGATGCTGCGACTCCTTTAAGGGCTTGGCAAGGCGTTTCGGGCGATTGAGGGTAATCCATATCGACAAACACTAACGACCTGACGTCGATTGCCTACAAGGACGCCATGCCGATGCCCTCATCGCCCCTGATCATGACCTCTGTCACCAAGCGGTTTGGGACATTTACCGCCGTGGACAACCTGTCCCTTGAAGTGCCGGACGGCCAGATCATCGGCTTTCTCGGCCCGAACGGCGCTGGCAAATCGACCAGCTTGCGCATGGGACTCGGGATCATGGAGCCGGATTCAGGCGAGGTGGAACTGTTCGGTGCGCGGCCGAATGTCCGCGCGCTTCAGCAGGTCGGCTTCCTCCCGGAAGAGCGCGGCCTGTACAAGAAGATGACCGCGCGCGACACGATCAGCCATTTTGCGCGCCTGAAGGGCCTGTCAGCGCATGATGCGCGGACGCGCGCTGACGAACTGCTCAGCGCTGCGGGCCTTGAGGAATTCAGCCGCGCGCGCATCTCGAAATTGTCCAAGGGCATGGCACAGAAGGTCCAGATCCTGTCCACGCTGGCGCACCGGCCCAAATTCCTGATCCTGGATGAGCCCTTTTCAGGCCTTGATCCGGTCAACCAGCAAGCCCTTGAAGATCTTGTCCGTGCCGAGCATGCACGCGGCGCGACCATCCTGTTCTCCACCCATGTCATGGAACATGCCGAACGCCTCTGCGACCGTATCGTGATGATGGCGCGGGGGCGCAAGGTTCTGGACGGAACGCTGAAGGAGGCCTTTGCCACACTGGGGCAGGGGGCACGGATTTCCGTCGAGAACGGGTTTGATCTGTCGAGCGCACTCGGCCCGAAAGGGTTCGAGGCGGTCCGCACGACAGATGCCGGACATGGCGAGACCTGGCGGATCGATTTGCCGCCGGGCCGGGAGGCGCAGGACGCCTTGCGCGCCGCAATTGAGGCCGGCGCACCGATTACCGGCTTTGCGCCCGAAGAGGCCCGCCTGCGCGACGTGTTCGTGTCGCTGGTGGGCGAGGCAGATGCAGCCGCTCTGGCCGCATCGCTTGCAGAAGATGAGGCCGCCTGATGCGCAACATATTGCTGATCTTTCGCCGGGACTATCTTGGCTATGTAAAGGCCTGGGGCTTCTGGCTGAGCCTGGCGGCTGTGCCGCTCTTCATGATCATCGGTGCGGCGCTCGCAAGTTTTGCGGCGCAATCCTCGCCGGTGCGCTACTATGCCGTCATCGAGCCGGGTGGCATCTATGCCGAGGCGATCGAAGCCGAGTTCCAGCGCCGGGAAATGGCCAATGCGGAACGTACAAGCGAACTTGCCGAACAGCTGGACCTGCCCGTCATGAGCGAGGATGAAGCCCGCGCCGCCGCCGAAGGAGCCAGCATTGCCAGCCGGAAATTCATCCCGGTGCCCGCGCCCGCAGATTCCATTGACGGATTGCGACCCTATCTGCTCGGTGAAAAACTGGTCTCCGGTCCGCTCGGCGACAAGCCGCTCTTTGCGGCCTTTGTGCTGGCAGAGGATGGGGGCGAGCTCGAATACTGGAGCGACGACGTCAATGTCGACCAGCTGCGCTATCTCGCCCAGGATGCCATGCTGCGCCTTGCCCGCCGCGATGCGCTCAACGAAGCCGGGCTTGGCGAAGACTTCCTCCAGAACGTGGATGATGCGGCCTTTGACGTGCCGGCACGCCGTATCCGCACGATCGAGGAACAGGATGCCACCGGCGCCGAAGTGACGATGGCCGACCGCGCGCCGATGTTCGTCGCGGGCGGGCTCGCCTATTTCCTCTGGCTTATGGTGTTCTCGATCATCCAGTACTTGTTGATGGGCACGATCGAGGAGCGCTCGAACAAGATTTTCGACACACTGCTGACCTCGGTAAAGCTGCCGGAATTGCTGGCGGGCAAGATGCTCGCCGTGTTCGCGGTCACCTCCACCATGATGCTGTCCTGGGGCCTGTTTGCCTTTGCGGGCGGCACATTGGTCGCGACACAGATTCCGGGTGTTGGCAGCATTATCGAGCCATTCCTGGCGACGCTTGCCAATCCGGCCATCATCGTGCCGGGCCTGATCAGCTTCATTCTCGGCTATATCATGTACGGCATGATCTTCATGGCGCTCGGCTCGCTCTGCGATACGATCCAGGAAGCGCAGACCCTGCTCAGCCCGATGATGATCCTGCTCATGCTGCCCATGTTCGCGATCTTCATCGCCTTTCAGGACCCCGGCTCGCCATTGGTCGACATCGCCTCATGGATCCCGTTCTTCACGCCCTTCCTGCTGATCCTGCGCATGCCGCATGATCCGCCGCTCTGGGAAGTGCTCGCCCAGATGGGCCTGATGGCCGGGTTCGCCCTGCTCATCCTGTGGCTGTCCACCAAGGTCTACCGCGCAGGCGCCGTCCACGGCGCCGGCATCGGCGACATGGGCGGCATGCTCAAGCGGATGGTCGGCCTGAAAGGGAAGGCGGTTTAGGGCGAAGTCCACGCTTTAGTCTTCTTTGGGGCAGGAGGGGAAATACCCAAGCATCCGAGTCTTCCCTGCTACAGCATAGTGCTACATAGCTCTTTAGGTCATGTCGAAGTTCAAGTTATCGCCTCCCCTGCACGACGCAGTGTTCAACGTTGCCGCATCAATTCTCAAAGGGAAGCTAGATGATGATGCGCTTGCCTCATTTGTAGAACAGACCAACTCAATAAATTTGAAGCACATCGCCCAATGCGAGAGCGAAATAAGGTCGATAATATATAAAGCGCAATACGAGCTCGGTCGACGTCAGTTATGGAAACAACGAAAGGATCACCGCTTCGTCTTTCCTTGGTTTGATCTGTTTAGTGGCGATGGATTCCGACGCGAGAGATCGCTTCGAACAATTAAATCCGGAGCACCAACCGCTTTTCTACTGGCCATTCTGCTGCGCAGATTAAACGACTGGGTTCCTCAAGTAAGAGAGGCCGCTAGAATTGCTGTCAAAGAGGTTTTGGCCGAATCGGATACCGAGATTGTCGTGTCCGTTGCTTGGGTATTGTTGCCAGTTCGGTCCACATGGGGGCGATTGGAAGACCGCGACCTTCAAGTCTTGGATACTATCACGGACCGCGAATCCGTTGCGTCGCGCTTAGCTGATACAATCGAAAGGGCCGATAGCGGTCCCGCTGCCACAATTCTTCGACAAGCAAGTCGGCGTCCCGCATTGGATAAGTTCTTACCTCGACTGGCAAAGCAGGCAGTACAACCTGCTGTTCGCGCTTTAGCTCACCGAATGCTCATCCAACGACAAGCGGTTTGGCTGGTGGGGTGGCAGTGGCGATGGACTGACAAATCTCTCGGAGAACGAGAGAAAGAGCCAAAACTATCGATCCGCTCAATCGATCACGCACTATCTGAGGCTCAGCTAATCGAAGCGGCGGCTAACGATCCGGCAGCTTCTGTCCGCAGGGTTGCTGGTGACGGACTTATCACCAAGAAAGGTAACCTCACCGAATTTGAACTCGAAATTGCTAGACAGTTAGAAACTGACCCATATCCGTCGGTCGCTGAGCGCGGGCGTTTTGTTTTGCGAGAAGATGCCTCTGGTTGATAGATAATATCCCCTCCGACGCCGAAAGCGGTCGCCCCAAAAACAAAAAAGCCCCGACTGCTTGAATCTCTGTTGCTGTCGGCGCAGCGCGCTTTAGCCTTTTACCGCAATCATTTCGACAGGTGCGATGAGGCCTGCGGCGATATTTGCCTCCATGTTTCCTACCTTCTCGGCTGTGCTGTGCTGCATCAATGTGTGAAGCCCGAGCGGTGGCGGACCGCCACGGGTCGCGTTGGCTTCCCGGATCTTGCGGAAGAAATCCAGTGCGAAAGCACCCCGGTTGTTCTCAGTCAGACACTCAAACCCGGCTGCCTCAAGCGCTTTCCTGTAGCCTTCCGGCCCGGTGAGCCAGCTCGTGTCGCGACTGCCGGCCCATGGCACTGGATAGGCCAGGTCGCCTTCGCCCGTTCGCATGATATCGTAAATGCCGAACCGCGCACCTGAGTCCAAGACACGGTGAACCTCGGCAAACAGGGCCTCCTTGGCGTCGATATTCATGCCGACATGCATCATGTAGGCACGCTGGAATTCGCGATCAGGAAAGGGCATGGACAATGCGCTGCCTTGCCTCAGAGACACCCGGTCGGACAGTCCCACCCAATCGCACAGCACCTGACCCGTCTCCACATATTCCGGTGTGAGGTCAATGCCTGTGACCTGAGCCTCATAAGTGGCCGCCGCAAACCGCGCCCCACCGCCAAGCCCGCACCCGACATCCAGCACTGTCATGCCTGCATTGATATCAAGCTGGTCGAGAAAGTGCGTGCTGGCGACGCGGCCACCAATATGAAATTCGTCAACCGGTCCCAAATCGTCGACCGTGACCCTGTTTGGACCCAGTCCAAGATTCGACAGGCCGTCCTCGATTGCCTGCAGCAAATCGCCGTGGCGATAGTGCGCAGCAATCTGTTCATTGATGGTCATGTGCGTGCCTGACTGTCAGCTTGCCGATGGCGATGATCTTGATCGCGACCACGCTCCAAATCAACTCCGAAAGCAAAAAGCCCCGCCAGCGCGAACTGGCAGGGCTTTTATGGAAACCGGTAATCCGGAGAGGCGTCTATACGATGCCTTCGCGCTGGGCGCGCTTGCGAGCCAGCTTGCGGGCGCGGCGAACCGCTTCAGCGCGCTGACGAGCTTTCTTCTCGGATGGCTTTTCGAAGTACTGACGGGCCTTCATTTCCCGGAACAGGCCTTCGCGCTGCATTTTCTTCTTCAGCGCGCGCAGAGCTTGCTCGACATTGTTATCGCGGACGACGATCTGTACGATTGTTCTTCTCCATTCGTTAGGGGCGTCGCCCCGATTCAATTCGGTTGAGGCCTACAGACCTCGGAAGCGGGGCCTATATCACGGCTCTGGCCGATTGGCCAAGCCCTTAAAGCCATCAGGTTCAGTTATGACACAAACACCGTCCGAAGTCCTTAGGTTCCGCTGGCTGGACGCAATGCTGCCGGACGTGCCGTTCGATGGCTGGACAGAGGCCACAGCGGCCAGGGCCGCCAAACAGGCAGGCCTCAGCGAGGGCGAACAGGCGCTGGCGGCGCCAAATGGCGTACCCGACTTGATTGACGCCTTCTTTGACCGGGCGGGGCAGGCGGCTCGCGAGGCGCTTGCGGATCAGGATATCTCGGCCCTCAAGACGCCCGCGCGCGTAAAGGCGGGTGTTCTGGCATGGCTTGCTGCGCTGGAGCCGAACCGGGAAGCGGTCCGCCGCGCCGCCGTTCGGGGCCTGCTGCCCTGGGGCGCGGCCTCTGCGGTCCAGCGGACCTGGCGCATCGCAGACATGGTCTGGGACGAGGCGGGCGATACATCAGAGGATTACAATCGCTATTCCAAGCGCGGCCTGCTGGCGGCGGTGATCCCGCCGATCATCATGTATTGGCTCGACCAGCCGTCGGATGAACAGCTCGATACCTATATCGACCGGCGTCTCAGCCTTGCCTCGGGCATCGGCCGGAATCTCGGGCGAATTGCCAAGCCATTGCTTGACGTATTGCCGGTCTCGCGGCCCAATGGGTCCACGAAGGCGTAGGTTAATTGTCAGGGAAGGGTAAGTTGTCGGACAGAAGCTGAACAAACGCCCCAGGGGGCTGGGGGGGCTGATGGGTCCGGGGTGTCTGCTGAACACCTCCGTCCGACAATTAGAAGATGATTGTCGTCGGGGGCGGACGCAAGGCGTAAACATGGCAAAACTGCCCCAATTACCCCCGTTTTGCATTAAATCGCGGTTAGGCGAGCTTACCAGCCACCTTTTCGCGTCTCAGGAGAAACCAGAAAGGGAAAAATGGCTGAAAACACGCACCGGATAACGCCCCCGGAACCGCGAATCGCTTTTCACAAGACCGAACTCCAACCGATTCTCGACGTCTATGGCCGATTGGTCATGGCCGGCAAGGCAAGGGACTATGCCATTGGCATGCACAAGGACGTCGCGATCTTTGCCATTTTCAGGCGACACGCCGAAAACCCCACCTGGCGGATCGAGAAACAACCCCATCTCGCAAACATGCAGGGCCAGTATGTGGTCTACGGACAGGCCGGTCAGGTGCTGCGCCGGGGCCGCGAACTGGCGCAAGTCCTGCGCGTTTTCGACCGCAGCCGTTTCCGCGTCATTGAGTGAAATTCGATCGAATGCGTTAACACGCTGTTAACTAAAAAATTCTTGCGGAACGTTCTGGAACATTATAGGAACATGCTCATCAGAACGGAGCATGAACATGGGTATCGACGTAAGATTTCGGGGACGGTCAGGCAAAGCCTGGGATTTCAAACGCGTTCCATTGGATGCGCCTTGGGCGCGCACGGCAGGCGTGGCATTGTTTGCCGCTCCGGACACATATGGATGGCGCATCATCCGCACGATTGAATTGTCGGGCAAGCCAAACGACGTCCAGCCAATCTGGGCACTCGCCGATGCCGAACGCTACGGCGCGCGGGCGGTCTTCCTCGCCACGGAATTCGATGCGCGCACGCGCCGCCTGATCGTGAACGATATCGAGGCCGGCTTCAGCCCGGTCTGCGTAACGGATCGCAGCCGGGCCGACGCCGCACCCATCGCGGCCTGATCTATTCGATTTCCTGACCCGGCCTGTTCAGGGCGGCCTGTGCTTCGGCCGTTTCTGCCAGCCGGGTCAGTTGCACGAATTCCGCGCGATAGCCGAATTCATCCGGGCCCTTGGCACCATTCGCCAGATTTCGGATTTCCTCCCAGCCGAAACCGGTGCCGAGGGCCTCTCCCCCTTTCAGCATCTCGCCATAGCCTGCCACTGCCGTGGCAAAGCGCGCCCATTGCGGCGCGGCGGCTGTGCTGGCCGCACGGTCGGAAAGGGTGACAGGACGCTCCAGCAGGATGGAGTCCTCCGCGCCGGGGGCCTTGTAGCGCAGTTTCACAAACGCATATTCCCCGGACGGATCGCTGGCCGACGTATCCGTGTCACCATAGCGCAGCGGATCGATCTGAGCGGCGTCTGAGCCAACCGGCGTGATCTCATAGATCGCGGTGACACTCGTGCCCGCGCCAATATCGCCGGCATCGACCTTGTCATTGTTGAAGTCTTCCCGGTCCAGCATACGGGTCTCGTAGCCGATCAGGCGATACTCGGCGACGCGCGCCGGATTGAACTCCACCTGGATCTTCACATCATCCGCAATCGGAAAGATATTGCCCGACAGGTCATCGGCCAGAATCTTGCGCGCTTCGCTCAGCGTATCGACATAGGCCGCCGTGCCGTTTCCGGTCTGGGCGATCTTCTGCATCATCGCATCATTGTAATTGCCGCGCCCGAAGCCGAGCACGGACAGGTAAATGCCGGTCTCGCGCTTGCGGGAGACGAAATCCTCCAACTGTTCCGGGTCGGAAATGCCGACATTGAAGTCTCCATCGGTCAGCAGCATGACGCGATTGACGGCATCTTCCTTCAGGCCCTGTTCGGCCAGCGAATAGGCAAGGCGCAGGCCTTCACCGCCCGCGGTAGAGCCACCGGCTTTCAATTCTTCCAGCGCCGCAACAATCTTGCGCTTCTCGCTGACCGGTGTCGGCTCCAGGATTTCCCCGGCGGCGCCCGCATAGACGACGATGGCGATCGTGTCGGTTGGCTCCATCTCCTCCAGCATCAGCTTGATGGCCTGCTTGGCCAGCGGCAGCTTGTCGTCGGAGAACATGGATCCCGACACGTCCATCAACAGGGTGAGATTGATGGGCGGGCGGGCATCGCGGTCAATGTCCCGGCCCTGAATGCCGATCTGCATCAGCTCGCGTCCCTCGGCAAAGGGCGACGGCATCACATTCACCTGGGTCGAGAAGGGGGCCTCGCCTTCGGCGGGCTGGGGATAGGTATAGTCGAAATAATTGATCAGCTCCTCGATGCGCACGGCATCCTTGGGCGGCAGGATGCCGTCTTCCAGAAAGCGCCGCACATTGGCATAGGAGGCCGTGTCGACATCAATCGAGAAGGTCGAGACCGGTTCTTCGCTGACCAGCTTGACCGGGTTCTGCTCGACATCCTCATACTGGTCCCGGAATTCGGGTGCGGGCGCCAGGATCACTGGTGCGGCCATTGCTTTGCCGAGCATGGCCCGGGATTCCATCACCATTTGCGGCGGTGGCGGAGCAGGGGGCGGTGGGGGCGGCGCGGATGAGTCCTGCTGGCTGCCCGTGACAGTTACCGTTTGCAACTCCGCGTCGCCTGCCTGACCGGTCTCACTCGTTTCACAAGCTGTCAGTATTGCGGCGGCGGCCACTCCGGCCAGAACCATTCCTCGCATGCGCATGATGTCCCTCCTCATTGCGTCCTTGAGGTGACAGAATGGTAAGCCACGCATGGCGTCAATAAGGCGAAGCCCGGATAGTTTGTGGCAAAAAGCCTAGTTCGACAGGTCGACTTTCGAAATGTACCAGCGCTCCACATCTCGTTCGAGCAGGGAGAGGGGGCGCGGTCCGCCGCCAAGAACAACGGCGTGGAATTCTGCCAGATCGAAATCGGGGCCGAGCACGCGTTGGGACCGTTCGCGCAGATCCAGTATGCGTTGCGCGCCCACCCAATAGGCCGCCGCCTGTCCGGGCCAGACGGCATAGCGGTCCACTTCCTGGGCCATGGCCTCTGGCGATTGCCCGGTCGTCTCAGCGAGGTAGTCGATTGCCTGCTGGCGGGTCCAGTG
>NZ_DFME01000029.1:13815-20456 GCF_002375605.1 Hyphomonas sp. UBA3601
GCCCAGCCTTCGCCATAGGCTACATTCCAGATCATCTGACGGATCAAAGGCAGGTTGGCGGTCTCTGCGGTGAGAGCGCTTTCCAGATGGTGCCCCGGAATCGTCTCGTGGAAGACCAGCGTCGCCAGCATGAAGTCCGGCCAGTCCGTCATATCACTGAGATTGATCTCGAACTGGGCCGGGGCCGAGCCATTGGCCGGGGCCGCGCTGTAGAAGGCCGATGGGGCAGATGCTTGCAGAAAATCCGGCACGGCACGGATCGTCACGCCCGTCCGCGGCATGCCGGGCATGATTTCGGCCATGTTCGTCTCTGCGCGAACCATATGCGTCCGCATGCGTGCCAACAGGGCCTCGCGCCCTTCCGGCGTGTCTTCGTACAATTGGCCTTCGAGTAGTGACAGGGCCGCCAGCCGTTCGGTCAGCGTGCCTTCAACCAATTCCTGTGCCTCCAGCGCGGCCATCAATTCTTCGGTCAGTTGGGCCACTTCGGCCAAGCCCTGTGCGTGCAGGGCTCCGGCGGTGATCCCTTCATCCGTATAGGCCGTCAGGGCGGCGTCATAATAGACATCCCCGCCGGGCAGTTGCCAGACGCCGGGCTCTTCCGGCGCGTCGTCCATCAGCGCCTCCAGCGCGGCGGCGAACTCGGCATAGGCAGGCAGCACGTCATTGCGCACAAGCGCGTCGACGCGGGCGGCGAGTTCTGTCTGCTCCTGCAGGCTGAGGCCATCCGCGCCTGAGGCGAGATTGTTGAAGGTCGTGACCAGCAAATGTGCCTCGGCGGGCCCTGCGCCGATTGTTTCCGCCAGTGTTTGCATACGCTCCAGCACGAATACGGGCGGCACGATGCCGGCGCGGGCATCAGCCTGAAGACGGCGGCGCTCGTCCTGCAACGCACCGGGAAGCTGCGCCAGTCGGCTGACATAGTCGCGCGCATCCTGAGCGGTGCCAAACGGATGCGCGCCGGTCAGCAGGTCCGGCACATCAATATACGCCCCGCGCATATGATCGGCGACATAGGGATAGGCGTGGCCAAGACCGGTCTGGCCATGACCGGCGACAAACAGGGATTCCGCGGTCTCATACGCCTGGATAACCGTGTCGAGGTGCCGGGCCTGTTGCCCGCCTTCGACCGGGCGCGGCGCGGCCAGCAAGGCTTCGAGGATTTCGAGCCGTTTGACACGTGTCCGCTCAAACGCGGCCTGGGAGCGGTCGGTGAGATAGGCGTTGAAATCATACCCGGTGGCGTCCTCGGACAGGCCCAGCCGGGTCGCCATTTCCGGATTGTCAGCAAGTTCATTCGCGGCAATCGAGGCCATCAGATCATCAACCTGGCGCGCAATCCGGCGGGGTGTGCCCGCATCGTCCACAGCCGGCGTACAGGCAGCCGCCAGCGACAGGACAGCCAGTCCGCTGAAAGCGCCTTGGAAAACAGATCGCATTGAGGCTGGGAAGCGCAGTTTCATTGGAGAAATATGACCTTTTCCTGACTGTAGTTCCCACGCTTTGGGGTGTTGTGGGCTGTGGCTATTTCCGGTAACGATCCGGCAACAATTTCGGGAGTCTCCAACGTGAACACAACACCTGCAACCCCGCCAGCGGGCGGACAGCCGAACCTTTCCGGCACCGTGATGTTCTACAAGCAGCCTCAGCCGCTGTCTGCAGAAGCTCATGCTGGCCTTGGCGTCAAACAGATCGAACAACCTTTCGCGTTCCTGCGGGAGTCCCATGCTGTACCGGTAACGGTTTCCGAATTCGGAAGAGCGGCGAGTTTTTACCCGCTGATCTTCGTCGGCGAAGAACGCACACCAGTTGCCGTGATGGGCATCCGTCAGGGCCAGAACCTGTATGTCGACAATAACGGATTCGTGGCTGACGACCATTACGTGCCGGCCTTTGTGCGCCGCTATCCATTCGTCTTTGCGTCTGATGAAGGCTCAGACCGTCTGGTCCTGTGCGTCGACCGCGCCGCGCCGATGGTCAGCAACCAGCCGGAAGTGCCTTTCTTCGAAAACGGCCAGCCGAGCAAATTCACCAATGACGCCATTGAATTCTGTAAGGAATTCGAGCGCCAGCGTCAGGCCACCGTCGAATTCGGTCGCATCCTGAAGGATATGGATCTGCTGGAGCAGAAGACGGTTTCCTTCCAGCCGCGCGACAATCAGGGCAATCCGGTTGGCCAACAGCAGAAGATCGCTGACTATTGGGCCGTTTCCGAAGACAAGCTGAACGCGCTGCCAACCGAGAAATTCCTCGAACTGCGCAGCAATGGTGCCCTCGGCGCAATCTATGCGCACCTGATTTCGCTGATGAACTGGCAGGTCGTGATCCAGCGCGCGGTCCGCATTCAGGCGACCGAGGCGGTCGCAGCGCCCGTCAACTAGGCTTCACGCCCATCGAACAGGAAAAGCGGCTCCATCCGGAGCCGCTTTTTTTTTGCGCGCCATGCCATGGTCACTGTGTCATCACGTTTGAGCGAGGCCCTTCATTCTGCGACCAATCGCAGGCATACGGGCACACCAGTACATATGCCGCCTAAAGGACCTCTCATGATCAGAGCTCTCACCCTGCCGTTTCTCGCCGCCCTGATCGCGATGATGCCGGTTGCCTACGCCCAGCCCGTCGATGGGGGCCGGGCCATGGTCGAGCTGATTACCGAACGCGAACGCGTTGAGCCCGGTGAAACATTCTATGCCGCGATCAAGATGGACCTCGATGCGGGCTGGCATGTCTATTGGCGCAATGCCGGGGATGCTGGCCTGCCGCCGCAAGTCGATGTGCTGGACGGCAGTGACATTACCGAAGCCTCCATCGGCCCCTTTGTCTGGCCCATTCCTCATCTGCTGCCGGTCGTGGAAGGGGAGATCATGGATTATGGCTATGATGACCGCCTTGTCCTGCCATTTCCGCTGACCATTCCCGCCGATGCGATGGGCAGCGTGCAGCTCAATCTCCTCGCTGATTATCTGATCTGCGAAGAAATCTGCATTCCCGAAACCGCCGAAGTGAGCCTGACCTTGCCCGTCGGCCCCAGCGAGCCGCACATCGAAGATGGCATGCTGATCAGCAAATGGATCGCGAAAGCGCCGCGTGATTTTGATGGCGAAGCGCGTATCGACGCCAGCAGCAGCCTCTGGAAGCTGAGCCTGAAAACCGAAGGCGGCTTCGATCCCGGCTCCAACATCCGGTTCTACCCCTTTGGCCATGAAATCAGCCATCCGGCAGACCAGCCGCTCAGTTTTGGCAGCGACGGCGCCACCCTCAGCCTCACGCCTGCCGATGACAGCCTGGAAGCAGCACTTGAGGGCATTGTCGTCGTCGAGACCCCGGACGGAGACCGTGCCGGCTATACGATTGCCGCCGATCAGGGGAGTGTCTTCGAGAATACGGCGGGCATCGCCGCCCGGTCGGCATCGTCCGGCGCAGGTGGCCAAAGCCTGATCGCGCTCGCATTGGCGGCGGTGATTGGCGGCCTGATCCTGAATCTGATGCCCTGCGTCCTTCCGGTGCTCTCCATCAAGGCGATGGGCATGGTGCATGCGGTCGCGTCCGGCCATGAAAGCGAAGTGCGCAGCCACGGGCTCTGGTATACGGGCGGCGTCCTCCTTTCCTTTGCCGCGCTTGCCGCCGCCATCATCGCGATCCGCGAAGCTACCGGCACGGCCAATCTCGGCTTCCAGCTGCAGAACGGCCCAACCGTTGCCGTGCTGACGCTGATCATGTTTGTCATCGGCCTCTGGCTGCTTGGCATGTTCGAGCTTGGCACATCGATCCAGAATACCGGCAGCAGCCTCGCCTCGCGCAGTGGCTCGATGGGCGCCTTCTTTACGGGCGTGCTCGCCGCTGTGGTGGGTGCGCCCTGTATCGGGCCCTTCCTCGGCGCCGCGCTTGGGGCCGTGCTGGATCGTCCGGCGATCTCGGTCCTGATTGTCTTCCTCGCCATGGGGCTTGGCCTGGCATTGCCCTATCTGGTGCTCAGCTTCGTGCCGGGCCTGTCGCGCCTGCTGCCCAAGCCGGGGCGCTGGATGGAGACATTGAAGCAGTTCTTCGCCTTCCCGATGTTCCTGACTGCGGCGCTGCTGCTGTGGACGCTTGGTGCGGTCTCTGGCCCGGCGGCGGTTGCATGGACCGTGGCGGGCGGCACGCTGATCGCCTTCGGCGTCTGGCTGGCCAAACGCGGCGGGGGCACGCTCGCCAAGGCAGTCGCTGCCATCGCCGTGGTCGCGGGGCTTGTCTATCCCGCGCTGACGGCGAACTCGTCGGTGGCGGCAGGGGAGGGCAACGCCCAGTATGCGGAGAAATATGAAACTGAAGCCTGGAGCCCGCAGCGCGTTGCGGAACTCACCGCAGAGGGGCGCCCGGTCTTCGTGGACTTCACCGCAACCTGGTGCGCCACCTGCCAGCTCAACAAGGCGACGACGCTCAAGTCAAAAGCCGTCCAGAATGCTTTTGCCGCGCATGATGTGGCTTTTCTCGTGGCGGACTTCACCCGCAAGGACCCGGTCATTGCCGAGGAGTTGAAGCGGCGCCAGCGGGCGGGCGTGCCGATGTATCTCTGGTATGCCGCCGGGGCGACCGAGCCGGAAATCCTGCCGGAAGTGCTGTCTCAAAAGCTTGTGATTGGACTTGTCACGTCTGAGTGAGCATGATGCGAACTCCACGACATATTGGAGGATCCCGCATCATGATGAGCCGACGCAACTTTTCCCTCGCTGCTGGCATGGCCACCGCTGTGGCACTCAGCGCTGGCGCCCTGATCGCCTCGACGGCCCAGGCCGCCCCCGATGCAAGCGAGCCCATGATCGCCCCGGACTTCACCGGCACGACCGCCACCGGCGAGACCGTCTCCCTGTCGGATTATGCCGGCAAGCGGGTCGTCCTGGAATGGACCAATGATGGCTGCCCGTTCGTGCAGAAACATTATGCCGTGCCGCCTGCCAATATGCAGGGCCTCCAGACGGATGCGTCCGAGAGCGATGTCGTCTGGCTGTCCATCATCTCCTCGGCCCCCGGCAAGCAGGGCCACCGCACCGGCGCGGAAATCCTCGACATGAATGAAGGGCGCGGCGCGACGCCTGAGCATGTCATCATCGACGAGAGCGGCGATATTGGCCGCCTCTACAAGGCCAAGACCACGCCGCACATGTTCCTCATCACGGCCGACGGCATGATCGCCTATCAGGGCGCGATTGACGACACGCCGTCGGCGCGCGTTTCCGACATCGAGACTGCCACCAATTACGTCTCCGCCGCCATGCAGAGCGTGGCTGCGGGCGAACCGGTCGAAGTCGCCAGTTCCAAACCCTATGGCTGCTCTGTCAAATACTGACGAGGGATACAGCAAACCCACTGCGTCCAAATCGGCGCAGGAAGAAACTGTCGCTTGAACCGGGTGGCAATGCGCCGTACACGCGCTCGCCATGCTTCAGATTGTGCCCGAAACGCCAGACCTACACGCCGATGCGATCGAAGACCTCTTCGCGCGCACCTTCGGTTCGGGCCATTTTGCCAAGACGGCCGAGCGGCTGCGCGAATATTCCCGTTCCCTGCCAGAGATCAACCGCGTCGCCGTGCTGGATGGCAAGGTGATTGCCGTCTGCCGTGTCTGGCCCCTGAAGGTAGGCCCGCAGGCTGACCGTGCCCTGTTCTATGGCCCGGTCGCCGTTGGCCCGTCGCACAGGGGCAGCCGCCTTGGCCTGACGGTCACGGGCGAAGCGCTGGAGGCCGGCAAGGCCGCTGGCTGGCCTGCCGCGGTCCTGATCGGCGCGCCGGCCTATTTCGGCGAGATCGGCTTTACCGTCACCCCGAAGCACCAGCTCATCTTCCCCGGCCCGCAAGACCCGCGTCGCGTCATGGTGAAAAGCCTCGCAGGCGACGCCGCCCAGCTCTCCGGCCTTGTCACCGCGGCCTAGCCACACTTCCCGCTTCTTTGACGTTGGGGCAGGGGCGCTAGGGCTCATGCAACAAAAGATCAAAGGGAGGCCCCGGCCATGAATTATGATGACGTCGTCAAATCACGCCGCAGCATTCGCGGATATCTCGACAAGCCGGTGCCGAAAGAGCTGATCCGCGAAATCCTCGAAATCGCCATGCGCGCGCCGACCTCGATGAACTCCCAGCCCTGGAATTTCTATGTCGTGGCCGGTGAGGTGCTGGACCGGATCCGCAAGGGCAATGTCGAGCGCAATGTCGCCGGCGTGCCCGACAGCCGCGAATTCCGCATGGGCCCGCCCTATGCCGGGGTCCACCGGGATCGTCAGGTCGAGATCGCCGTCCAGCTGTTTCAGGCAATGGGCATTGAGCGCGGCGACAAGGAAAAGCGCATGGACTGGGTGCTGCGCGGCTTCCGCCAGTTCGACGCGCCGGTCTCCATCGTCATCACTTATGACAAGGCGCTGGCCGGCGGCGACATCCCGCCCTTTGATTGCGGCGGCGTGGTCAATTGCATCGTCAACACGGCCTGGTCGCGCGGGCTCGGTTGCGTGATCAATTCGCAAGGCATCATGCAGAGCCCCGTCGTGCGCGAAGAGGCCGGCATCCCGGACGACCAAGTCATCCAGACCTGTGTCGCCATGGGCTGGCCCGACGAAACCTTCCCGGCAAATGCCGTCGTCTCAACACGGAAGTCCGTAGACGAAGCAGCG
>NZ_DFME01000067.1:0-1371 GCF_002375605.1 Hyphomonas sp. UBA3601
ATCCTCGAAAACTATCAGAATGAAGACGGCTCCATCACCGTGCCGGAAGCCCTGCGCAACTATATGGGCGGCCTTGAGGTAATTTCGGCATGAGAATTCTTCTGACGAATGATGACGGCATCAACGCGCCGGGCCTTGCGGTGCTGGAAGACATTGCGCGGGAAATTTCCGACGATGTCTGGATCGCTGCGCCGGAAGAGGAACAGTCCGGCAAGGGCCGCGCCATTTCGCTGACCCATCCGGTCCGCACGCGCGAAGTGGGCGACAAGGCCTGGGCCGTGGCGGGCACGCCGTCCGACTGCGTGCTGCTGGCGACGCACAATCTGATGCCAGAGAAGCCGGACCTTGTGCTGTCCGGCGTCAATCGCGGCCAGAACATTGCCGAGGATACGAGCTTCTCCGGAACGATCGCCGCGGCGCTGTTCGGCATGCAGCTCGGCATTCCGTCCATCGCCCTCAGCCAGTCGCAGAGCTTCCGCGAGCGCGGCTCCCTGCCTTGGGACACCGCCCGGGCCTGGGGCAGCAAGGCGATCAAGCCGCTGATCGAGCATGGTTGGCCTGGCGATGCGGTGATGAATGTGAACTTCCCGGATGTTGAGCCCGATGAGGTTAAGGGCATCCAGATCACCCGTCAGGGCTTTCGCGACGAATCGATCATCCATACCGACCGCCGCGAAGACCTGCGCGGCAATGATTATTACTGGATCGGGTACAAGGGCAAACTCTCCAAACCGGATGCTGGCACCGATTTGCGGGCGATCTATGATGGCTATGTCTCCATCTCCCCGCTTCATG
The DNA here is from genome assembly GCF_002375605.1 of Hyphomonas sp. UBA3601. Taxonomy (NCBI): domain Bacteria; kingdom Pseudomonadati; phylum Pseudomonadota; class Alphaproteobacteria; order Hyphomonadales; family Hyphomonadaceae; genus Hyphomonas; species Hyphomonas sp. UBA3601. The sequence continues at coordinate 796 of NZ_DFME01000067.1, forward strand.
TGGACTTGACGCATGAAGTATTCCTCCGGACGCTGCGGGAGCTATGGAAGACCTGATCACCGATCCATTCCGTGCCGCCCGACTTGTCCTGCGCTTGCGTCAGGAGGGGGTCACGGATGATGGCGTGCTGAGAGCGATGGAAACGGTCGACCGGGGAGCCTTTGTCGATGATCCCGCCCTGAAAGACCTTGCCTTTGCTGACTGCGTGGTGCCCATCCCGTGCGGCCAGACAATCCCGCGCCCGGCGGCGACCGGGCAATTGCTTCAGGCGCTGGGCCTCGGCCGCGAGCGCAAGGCGCGTCTTCTGGTGATTGGCATGGGGTCTGGATATATCGCCGCATTGGCCGGTCAGCTTGCCGCGGATGTGTTTGGCGTCGAGCGGTACAACAAGCTGACCGATCATGCGCGCCAACGGATTGTGAGCCTTGGCCTCGACAATCTTGCGGTGCGCTACGGCGCTGGCCTGCTCGGCTGGGCTGAACGCGGGCCATATGACCGCGTCCTCATCACGGGGCTAGTGGATGCGATCCCCCAGGCTCTGTTCGACCAGCTCAAGCCCGGCGGATTGGTGATCAC
>NZ_DFME01000067.1:1588-4962 GCF_002375605.1 Hyphomonas sp. UBA3601
GTTCCCAGGCGCTATAGTTGCAGTGGTTTCATCTGCAGGGCTTGTTTGCCAATGCAACTGCCCACAGCTATAGGAGCAACACATTTTCAGGGGTCTATGGGAGAGAACCAAATGCTGACCAGACTTGCCACGCTGACCGCAGGCGCCGCCATTGTAACACTGCCGGCCTTGGCGCAGGCCGCGCCAAGCGCGTCGGGTCCGAGCATCATGAGCCAGGTGCTACTGTTCCTGCCGCTGATCCTGATCTTCTACTTCCTGCTGATCCGCCCGCAGCAACAGCGCGCGAAGAAGCACAAGGCCCTGATCGAGAACATCAAGAAGGGCGATACGATCGTCACGTCCGGCGGCATCGTCGGCAAGGTGACCAAGGCGGGCGACGAGGAAGTCACGGTCGAACTGGCCGAAGGCGTTCGCGTCCAGATCATCAAGCAGATGGTGATCGACGTTCGTGGCAAGAACCAGCCTGTCGCCGCCAACGATTAAGGGCCTGCAGGGCCCGCTTGCGGCCCTTCGCATGACAAGGAATTCCGCATGCTTCAGTTTCCACCTTGGAAGGTCGCGCTTGTTCTTCTGACACTGGCATGGGGTGTCGTCATGGCGCTGCCGAATGTCGTGAACATGGATGATGCGCCGGGTTTCATGCCCAAAAAGGGCGTTAATCTCGGCCTAGACCTTCAGGGCGGCGTCTACCTGATGATGGAAATCAATCCAGACGAGGTGATTGCCAACCGTCTGGAAGTGTTTGCCGGTGATGTGCGCAGCGCGTTTACCAATGTGACGCCGTCCGAGCGTATTGGCCATCTGCCAGACGTGAAGGGGCGCCAGCTGGAGATAACGCTGACGCGTCCTGACGCCGAAGGCAACTTCCCGATGGACGAGGCGCTCCGTCGTATGCGCAAGCTGAACGGCAATGTGGAAGGCGCGATTGGCGGCGCGAAGACGTACGAAATCGAACAGCTCGGCACAGACCGGATTCTCGTCACGGTTCCCGCCGCATCAGAAGAAGCGTTGATGAAAGACGCGCTGGGCAAGACGATGACCATCGTTCGTCGCCGCGTCGATCCCGACGGTGTTTCCGAAATCTCGATCACGCCGCAGGGCAATGACCGGATCATTCTTGAGGCGCCAGGCGAGCCCGACCCGCAACGCTTGAAGGATTTGCTCAGCCGTGACGGCAAGATGACGTTCAATCTTGTTGATGACAGCCCATCCGCGATCACCTCGGCGCAGGCAGGCGTGGCGCGCGCGGGCTATCGCTTGCTGGAAGGGCCGACGACCGGGGCGCTGCTCGTGCGGAACATTCCGGAAGTGACCGGCGCAGATATTGCCAACGCAGCGCAAGGTTTTGACGAAGGTAACCGGCCACAGATTACGTTCCGCCTCAACAGCAATGGCGCCCGGAAATTCTACGACACGACCCGCAACAATTCCGGCAAGCTTTTTGCGATTGTTCTGGATGATGTGATCATGTCAGCGCCGCGCATCAATGAACCGATCCCTGGCGGCAATGTTCGCATCACGGGTGATTTCACGCAGGAAGAGGCCCAGGACCTTGCCGCGATCATCGAGGCCGGTGAAATGCCAGCCAAGGTCCAATTCCTGGATCAGCGCACGGTCAGCGCCACGCTGGGGCATGACTCCATTCGCGCCGGTACACGTGCATCCATGATCGGCCTCGCGCTTGTGGCGATCTTCATGATCATTGCTTATGGCCTGATGGGAGGTTTTGCCGTTGGCTCGCTTGCGGCGAACATCGTTCTGATTCTTGGGGCGCTCTCTGGGCTCGGCGCTACGCTGACCCTGCCGGGTATCGCAGGCATCATCCTGACCATCGGTATGGCGGTCGACGCCAACGTGCTCGTGTTTGAACGTATCCGCGAAGAACAACGCAATGGGCGCTCTCCCCTCACGGCCGTTCAGGCCGGGTATGAACGTGCCTTTTCGACCATTCTCGATGCGAACGTTACAACCCTGATCGCCGCCATCATTCTCTACCTGCTCGGTTCAGGACCGGTGAAAGGCTTCGCCGTGACGTTGGCCATCGGTATTGTCACATCGGTGTTCACCGCCTTTGTCGTGACCCGCTGGTTCACGGTCATGTGGTTGAAAACCTTCCGTCCCAAGAAGCTCGCGGTCTAGGCCCGGAGGAGATACGATATGCTACTCAAATACTGGCCCCAAAAGACCAATCTGAGCTTCATGAACCTTCGCCTGATTGGCGCAGTTGTCTCAGCGGTGCTGATTGCATCTTCCATCTTCTTCCTCGCGACGCGGGGTCTCAACTTCGGTGTCGACTTTGCCGGTGGAACAGTGATGGAGCTGGAGCAGACGGACACAATAACTGTGGAAGGTGTGCGTCAGGCGATGCCACTCAACGCCGATGTGAACAGCGCGGTCGGCACCGATGCTCGCAGTATCGTGGTCGTGAAATACGGCGAAGCAGATGCGTCCATTCTCGGGGAAGAATTTCAGGCGCTGTCTGCCACCGACCAGGCCGAACGCGCAACGGGCGCGACCAACGAACTGGTGACAGAAACGCTGAAAGAGGCGCTGGGCATAACTGACGAGCAGATACTCCGCAACGACTCGGTGGGCCCCAAGGTTTCGCAGGAATTGTTTAGGGATGGGATCACGGCGCTGATTGCAGCCCTTGCACTGATGCTGGTCTACATCTGGTTCCGGTTCGAGTGGCAGTTCTCGGTCGGCGCCGTGGCGGCGCTCGCACATGACGTGATCATCACGCTCGGCGTGTTTGCGTTCCTTCAGATGGAATTCAACCTGACCACTATTGCGGCCCTGCTGACAATCATTGGTTACTCGATGAACGACACGGTCGTTGTGTTTGACCGGGTGCGTGAAGAGAAGCGCAAGTATAAGAAGATGGCCGACAAGGAGGTTATCGACCTTGCGCTGAATGGCACGCTATCCCGGACCTTGCTCACCTCTGGCACGACCCTGTTGGCTTTGATGGCGATCTTCTTTCTGGGCGGTCCAGTCCTGCGCGGCATGAGCTTCGCGTTGATCTGGGGCGTATTTATCGGGACGTACTCGTCCATCTTCATCGCCTCGACCATCGTTCTGGCGTTGGGCATGGATCTCAACAAGAAACCGATTGAGGATGTTCCAGGCTTTCAGGGCTGAACGCGCCTGTCCCCGGCCTAATTGTCCAGGACGATAACCTTGTCCATCAGCGCGTCGATGGCTTGTTGTGGCGTATCGCTGTGAACCAGTGATGCACGGAAGCCTTCCGGTGTGAACTTGCCGTCGATGATGTGTTCCATCAGTTCGAAGAAGGGCGACCAGAATCCGTCTTCGTCGAGGAAGGCCATTGGCTTGGCATGCAGGCCGAGGCGTGCCCAGGACAAGATTTCGAC
>NZ_DFME01000046.1:0-24244 GCF_002375605.1 Hyphomonas sp. UBA3601
GGCGTGCGGAAACGCTGAAGGATTGCTTCACCGACTTCAACTTCGGGCGAAATGACCATATCGATCGGGAGGCCTTCCCGCGAAAAGACATTCTTCCACGCCGGATCGATATAGGATTGCTCTCGCACGCGCGCGATCTTGTATGGAACGGAAAAAAGCGTGTGGGCGATTTGGCAAATCACCATGTTGATTTCGTCGAAATGCGTCACCGCGATAATCATTTCGCAGTCAGCAGCGCCCGCCTTTTTCAACACATCGGGATGCGCGGCGTGGCCCGTGAAGCCACGTACGTCCAAGTCCGTAGACACCTGGTCCACCAAGTCCGGATTTTCATCGATGATCGTGATATCATGCTTTTCGCGAGCCAAGCGCCGAGCAATTCCGTGCCCCACGCGGCCCGCACCGCAAATCAGAACATGCATGGTCTACAGCCCCTCAACGGCCTCAGCCGTCCTGACGAGTAAGATTCGAGTTTACGCCTAAAGCCTTTAATTTTCTGTGCAAGGCCGAACGCTCCATACCGATGAACTCGGCAGTACGAGAAATATTGCCATTGAATCGGGTGATCTGAAGCGCAAGATACTCTCGCTCAAACTGTTCTCGCGCATCACGCAGAGACAATCCGACAAGCTCTGCCGATCCGCTTTTGCCAACATCCCCCGGAATACCGGACGATTCGCGCGGCAGCTCATCAACACTTACCGGACGGCTGGAGTCAGATGGTGACAGGATCAGGATTCTTTCCACCACATTACGCAACTGCCGGATATTGCCAGGCCAATCCATCGATTGAAGAACGGCCATGGCCTCCGCTGAAAACGTACGAGGCGTCAGGCCAGAAGAATCAGCGATCCGGTTGGTAAAGTATGTGACGAGGTCCCCAATATCGTCTCGCCGCTCTGCAAGCGACGGCACCCGCAACGGCACGACACTCAACCGATAGAACAGATCTTCACGAAAGCGGCCTTCCGAAATTTCATGACGAATATCCTTGGTGGTGGCCGACATGACGCGAACATCTACGGTCACGTCCGACTTCCCGCCTACCCGTTGAAAGCGCTGCTCTGTCAGGACCCGCAAAATCTTGTTCTGGGTCCCCAGTGGCATGTCAGCCACCTCATCAAGCAACAGTGTGCCGGTATGAGCTTTTTCAAAGAGGCCAATTCGGGTTGTCCGACCCTGGGAGTCCTCTTCGCCAAACAGGGCGCTCTCCATCTGGTCCGGCGCTATGGTGGCCGCGTTCACAACAATGAAGGGGCCATTTTCGCGCAAGGAATTACGATGGATGAGCCGCGCGGCAAGTTCCTTGCCGGACCCGGCTGGCCCGGAGATCATCACTCTGGAATTCGTTGGCGCTACCTTCTCAATCGAAGCTCGTAATGCCGAAGCCGCCTGACTGTCTCCGATCCATTCTTCATTGTCACCGGCTCTGTTCTTCAGCGCAGCATTCTCGTATTTCAGCGCCGCGGACTCGATTGCGCGCTCCACCATGTGCAATAGACGATCAGTCTTGAACGGCTTCTCGATGAAGTCATAGGCTCCACGCCGGATCGCCGCGACGGCTGTTTCGATGTTGCCGTGACCGCTTATTACGATGACTGGAAGAATTGGATCAATCGACTTCAGGTATTTGAGGAGCGACAGCCCATCCATTCCACTGCCCTGAAGCCAGACATCCAACACCACGAGCCGTGGCGTTCGTGCACGGACTTCCTCAAGAGCGCGTTCGGCGGTGTCGGCCGTACGGGCTGAATAGCCTTCATCTCCCAGCACACCCGCAATCAGTTCACGGATATCTGGTTCGTCATCAACCACAAGAATGTCCAAGGCCATAACGCAGGCTCCTCTACACTAGTCCGGCACGTGCCGGTGATTCATCTGTTTCTTCTTCGGGCGTCACTTCAAAAGCGTCGTGCACCCGCATCGCATTGTGCGGCAGCCAAACGCGCACTCGCGCCCCGCGCATCCCATCAAGCCTGTTCTGAAGCGAGATAGACCCACCATGATCAACTATGATCCGATTGACGATGGCCAGACCAAGTCCGGTCCCCTTTTCGCGCGTCGTGACGTATGGCTCCAGCAAGCGGTCGCGTGCGTCCTCTGGAAATCCGGGACCATTGTCTTCGATGGTAATATCAACGCCCTTGTCGGTATCCGAGAGCACAACTCGAATTTGGCCACGCACCTCAGCCTCTTCCGGCATGCCCTCGATCGCCTCTGCAGCGTTCTTGAGCAGATTGCCCAGCGCCTGACCGATCAGGCGTTCGTCGCCAAGATAGGGGACCTTTTCAAGCTCTGATTCAAACTCCACGACAATATCCGGCGTAACCATGCCTTGAGAAAAGCTGGTCGCTTTCAACAGGGACGTCATATCGAACTGGCTGGCATTCGGCTTCGGCATGCGAGCGAATGAAGAAAACTCCTCAACCATTCGGCCAATATCGCCAACCTGACGCAGAATTGTTTCGATGCACCGGTCAAATACGCCGTCAGTGTCATCAATCTTGTCGGCATAACGCCTCCGCAGGCGTTCCGTGGACAGCATAATAGGCGTCAGTGGATTACGAATCTCATGCGCGATGCGACGGGCGACATCTCGCCAAGCCAACTGTCGCTGCGCATTCACAAGCCGCGTTGTATCATCGAAGGTCAAAACGCAGCCGCCTGCCGGATCTGGCGCTGTCTTGAGCCTGAAGTGTCGTATGGCACCGTTGCGATTGATGTCGATAGACGCATCGACCGGAGAGTTCTGCTGTAATGTATCGTGAGCATATCGAACGAAGTCAGGTGCGACAGCGCCCAGGCTCTCACCGTCTTCAATCGCATCAATCCCGAGCAGATCTCCGGCGGACCTGTTGGCAAGCGTGACAACCATATTGCCATCCATACGGATAACGCCCGCGCTGACTTCCGCTAGCAATGTCTCGACAAAGCGCCGACGGTCTTCTTCCACTTCGCGCGCCTGGATGAGCGCATTTCGCTGTTCTGACAATTGCTCTGTCATCGCATTGAACGACTGGCTCAGAGCATAGACCTCGTCCTTAGCACCCGTCACAGGAACGCGAACAGTGAGATCTCCGTCGCGAACGGTGTGAGCTGCAATTGCAAGGCGACCAATGGGGCCGGTCACCCGACCAGCTGCTTCGAGGCCCAGTCGACCAGCGAGCAGCAGAACCAGCGCCGCGATTTGCGCATAGCCAATGGCGAAAATCGTCTGCAACCGACCACCCTGCCGCTTGGCATTATTGTATTGAATGATTTCGGCTTCGGCTTCGCGGAGACGCACGGCAGCGTTCCGATCAAAATTCTTCACCGCATAGATGTATCCATCCAGCGGTTCCGTAATATGGATCAGGGCTGTTGCGATGCCTCGATTTTCATAAAGCGTGGTCGCAATCTCGCCCCGGTCCGCCTCTTCAAAGGCAGGCGCCGGGGGCGGAATCAGGATCGCATCCTGCACGCTCTCCTGAGCAATCAGTTCGACACCATCGGCCCCCAAAATGGCGATGGTAAGGAAATCGCGAAAGGCGAGTTCCGAACGCAAGCCTTCCGAGAATGCGAGGGACGCTTCAGATGACAGGTTTCTGGCGGCTTCTGCGTCTGTGAGATTGGCCTCAACTTCACGCGCGAAGTTTTCAACATCAAGCGCGGCGAGGCGCACATCCACGTCAAACGTAGTCTCGAAATTATCGACATAGGTACGAAAGATTTCGGCGTTCTTTTCCATGACGGAATCGACGCGCTCTCCAAGCCAGTTATCCAGGCCTTGGGTAAAAATGGCTCCCAGAAAAACCGCGACGATGGCCGATGGAACAAGCGCGGAGAAACCGAACAGCATGACGAAACGGCGGGCCAGCCTGCCGCGTCCTTCACTCTCGCTGTTTGACTGGATCGTCAGGTACTCACGAACAATGATGGTCGCGAGCACAATAATGACGACAAAGTTCAGTCCGAGCAGCCAAGGTGTGGCACCGGCGGTCGGATTGTCAGGATCGACTCCAGAGATGGCAATGAAGGTCGCAAACACGGCGACGAGAGCCGCAATGATAAAGAGACCTTCAAAGAGTGCCCAACTGGCCTTGGTGGCTTGCTGGCTCAGTACATTCGACAACGATACACCGCTCTACACATGGCCGCCCCGGCCCAGTTGCGCTTAAGTCACACTTTCGTGCCTCAAAAGCAACAGTGGTGCAGTAAAGCCACAGTCGTCGATGCAGTCAATCACTCTTCTGCAATACCCAATGCATTGATCTTGGCTCGCAATGTGTTGCGGTTCATGCCCAGCAATTGTGCCGCCTTGACCTTGTTGCCCGCAGTCACTGAGAGAGCCAACCGGATCAGAGGCCGCTCAACCTGATCTATGACGTTGGAATACACGCTTGAATCCTCATGGTCACCGCTCGCTATGAGGTCGCCCATCACATAGCGGTGCAACAGGGTTTCGATGTCTTTTTCAAAGCCGGCACTCGATCCCTTCTGCTCGCTTGCGCCGGCGCGCAGCTCCCGCTCCACATCGCGCAATGTGATCGTCTCGTCGGGACAAAGCACCGCCAGCCGCAAGACGAGGTTTTCAAGTTCACGCACATTGCCCGGCCAATCATAGGCGGTGAGCAGATCAAGCGCTGATTTGTCGAGCGTCTTTGCGGCCAGACCCTGTCGCTGCGCCCGGATGAGAAAAGCACGAGCGAGTTCAGGAATGTCCTCCTTGCGAAGCCGCAGGGGCGGCATGGTCAGCCGCACCACGTTCAATCGATAATAGAGGTCCTCGCGGAACTTACCGTCATCAACCAGCCTACCGAGGTTTCTGCGGGTGGATGCAATGATCCGCGCGCCACTTGAATCTCGCATCAACTTCACAAGCTGCGTCTGCGCTTCAGCGGGAAGATCACCAATCTCGTCCAGATAAAGTGTGCCGCCTTTCTGGTGGACAGCGCCTTGTTCGCCATTGTGGCCAAATAGCTGACGATTGATTTCCGAAGCAGGTAGTGCCGCAAGATCCAAAGCGACGAAGTTTCCATTTTTCGCGTCACCAAGTTGATGGATTGCACGCGCCGCCAGCTCTTTGCCGGTCCCGCTCTCTCCCTCAATCAGCACAGTCAGATCGGTGTTCATCACTTTCGCGATGATCCGATAGACTTCCTGCATCGCGTCAGACCGCCCAATCAACGGTAGACCGGCGTCGCTGATGGCCTTTTGAGATTCAGGATTGATCGCGCGGGCCGATACTTTCGGTTGTGATTTCAAGGCGCGCTGGACAAGCCCGGACAGCGTGTCGATGTCGAATGGCTTGGGCAGATAGTCAAACGCACCATGCTGCGCAGCTGAGGCTGCCGTCAGGATTGTATTCTGGCCACTCATGACGATGAAGGGCAGATCAGGCCTGGCGAGCTTCAGCGAAGGGAGCAGGTCAAAAATGGAGGCGTCCCCAAGGAACACATCCGAGACGACCACGTCGCCCTCCCCGTTACGCACCCAGCGCTCCAAGGCCTCAGGGGAACTCGTCGCGCGGACCTCATAGCCCGCAGCCACGAGGGTCTGGTTCACAATCAATCGAATGCTTGCATCATCTTCTGCAAGCAGAACGGTTTTCTCAGCCATCGGTCTTTTCCCCAGTACCAAGCGGTAACAACACTGAAAAGCGCGTCGAGCCCGGCACGCTGTCTACACGAATCTGGCCGCCATGAGCGGTCACGACTTCCTTTACAATCGACAGTCCAAGCCCACGGGCCCCAGACTTGCTGCTTTGGAAAACTTCAAAAATGGTATTCTGGCGATTGCGGGCTATGCCCTTGCCGGTGTCTTCTACCGAAACCAGCATTGCGCGGCGAAGACCTGCACCCAGTCGCGCCTGGCGGAAAGAAAGACCGGCGGCATAGGAGGTTCTTACCGTCACCTTGCCCGGCGTGTCGCCGTCCATCGCGGCTTCCGCAGCATTGCGGATGAGATTTTGGAAAGCCTGCTGCAGATGATCAGAATCCCCGATCACTGGTGGAAGCGATGGATCAAAGTCCCGTTTGAATTCCACCTTGCTCCCCATCGCGGCACGTTCCGAGGCCAAAACGCGCTCCAGGAGAGCGTGGATATTGAAAGGCTCCATGTGCGGCGCTGAAAACAGCTCGAACGCCGAAAGGCGGTTCACCAGTCGCTCGATGCGCCGGGCCTCTTCCTTGATGATTGACAACAACTCGGACTGGCCATCGACCGATTGGCGTTCGAGCAATTGCGCGGCCCCGATAATGCCGCCGAGCGGGTTTTTCACTTCATGACCCAGAATGCGGCCGAAACCAGCAACACCGGCGGCAGACTCATTCACGTCCCGCGTCGCGGCTTCACACATCGCGATCATGAAACCATTGTCGTCAGTTGATCTGACCCAGATATCGCAGATCTGTCGCGACATAAGACCAGGGCCGGTGATCGGAGTCCCCGGCGCAGTAATATCGCCCACGGTTCGATGGGCCCGGTCAAGCAGTTCGAAGACCGGGGAGTCGTGATAGACTATCTCGCTGAGAGGTTTGCTGCGGAGGCCCCGACGAGACAGCTGCAACAGGCTTTCCGCTGCTGCGTTTACCTCAACAACTTTCCTGCGTGAATCAATCAGCAACAACGCAATAGGAGACAGATCTCCCAACCGCGGAGCTGACATGGCGACGTCGCTGGCCATCAGGCGGCCTCCATTTCTCTGGATCTTGAGTAGACGGCACGAAGCGCCGATTTCAGTTCTTCGAAATCGGCGATTTGACAGAGCCGTGAGCGAAGCCTCCGCCGCTCATCAGATTCGAGCGGAAGTTGGACAGCATCAATCGCCGCCGAAACGTGCTTGCGTACCGTGCGAAGACCGAGAAACTCTCCGTAGAGTTCAACACTATCCGAAACCTGCTCAAGCAGACTATCAATCTGCTCTGAAAGGCCAGGCATCTGAAAGGTTCGACCTTCGAGATGAGCGTTGATTTGACCCGGCAGCCAGGGACGCCCCATGGCGGCGCGACCAATCATGACGCCATGTGCCCCCGACTGAGCCAGTGCAACATCAGCATCTTCGGGCGTTTCTATGTCGCCATTCACGATCACTGGCAGGGATACAGCCGCGACCGTGTCAGCAACCCGCGCCCAGTCGGCATTGCCTTTGTAGAATTGGCATCGCGTCCTGCCATGCACGGTGAGCATACAAATTCCCATCCGCTCAGCGGCGACCGCGATCTCCGGCGCGTTCAAGCTCTGGTCGTCCCAGCCAAGGCGCATTTTCAATGTCACGGGCAGGCCGTCTGCACCATCGAGGGCAGCTTGAATGATTTCGAGCGCCAGAGGCACATCCCGCATCAGGGCAGAACCTGACTGCGCGCCCGTCACCTGACGAGACGGACACCCCATATTGATATCGATCACGTCGACGCCGGTCTCACGCAACAGTTGCGCCCCCCTCAGCATCGCCTCAGGACGGCTGGCCGCGAGTTGGACGATCCAGTGCCCCTCGCCATCATGACGACATGTGCGACGCACCACATCCGGACGAGCTGCAGCGAGCATGTCACCGGCAACCATTTCTGACACGACAGCAGGCGCGCCAAAGCGACTTGCTTGACGACGCATCGGCGCATCTGTCGCGCCGGACATCGGCGCAAGCCATACTCGAGGTGCCCGAAAATTGGTCATTCTACTATCTTTCCGTTTTTTTAGACTTTCGCAAGTGCACAATATGCAAGCAGTTTTCCGCGAATGTCGCTACAATCACCTGTAGCCAACCTTTGCGACCTCCCATAAAAAGCGTCGTATGAACAAGGTGATCGCCATCATAGTCGCCGCAGGCCAAGGTCGACGGGCAGAGAGTGCACGTGCGAAACAGTGGTGCGATCTCAATGGCCGACAAGTCATCGAGTGGTCAATTGAGGCTTTCAGGACACACCCTCGTATTGATGAGATTATTGTCGTTACAGGTTCGGATCTCCCGGAGGATTTCACTCCAACACACTGCCTATGCGTATCCGGTGGAGCCACTCGCACACTATCCGTCCGCAACGGGCTCAATGCGATCAATGCCCCGCAAGACGACGCAATCGTCCTGATACATGATGCGGCAAGACCGGGGCTGACCCATAAGGTGATCGATGTTCTATTGGACGCCCTGAACACACATGCTGCTGCAGCACCTGCCCTGCCCGTCCAGGATGCGTTGAAACGACAGACGGACAACACCCTGGAGACCGTCTCCCGCGAGGCCCTGTTCCGCGTCCAGACCCCTCAGGCCTTCCGGTTTGGCGCCATATCGCACGCACTCGAAGAGGCGAGTGATGATCTGGTTGACGACCTGGCAGCGGTTGAGGCGCAAGGCATCGATGTAAAACTGGTGCGCGGCTCGGACCGGCTGCACAAAATCACCTATCCCGAGGATTTCGATATGGTTTCGAGGCTCATGGCACCGCCAGTCAGTCATATGCGTATCGGAAAGGGGTTCGACGTCCATGCTTTTGAACCGGGAGATCATGTCACGTTATGCGGCGTAAAAATCCCGCACTCCGCGTCGCTGAAGGGGCATTCTGATGCAGATGCTGCCTGGCATGCCCTCACCGACGCAATTCTGGGTGCGGCTGCACTTGGCGATATTGGCGATCACTTCCCGCCAAGCGATGACCGGTGGAAGGATGCCGATAGCGGCATGTTCCTCAAGCATGCCCAACGGCTCGTCGGCGAGCTGGGGCTAGCCATAGGAAATTGCGACATCACCGTGATCTGTGAAACACCGAAGGTGAAACCGCATCGGGAGGGTATGCGGGTTCGGACCGCGGAGTTGCTCGACCTGCCTCTGGAAGCAGTGAGCGTGAAAGCAACGACAACCGAAGGGCTTGGCTTTACCGGTCGCCGGGAGGGCATCGCCGCCGAGGCCGTCGTCACGCTTTACCCAACGACGACCGACTGAGGCTCAAATCTGCTCTTCACGGCAGGCCGAACTCCCCATATCGTGCGCCACATGTTTCCAGACCGACTCCGAAATCTCGCAATGTTGATCCTCGACGACGCGGCTCAAGCTCGCCTGCGCATCTGCACGGCCGAAAGCTGCACAGGTGGCCTTCTTGCAGGCCTGCTGACAGACATCCCCGGCAGCTCCGCCGTGTTCGAACGGGGCTTCGTCACCTATTCCAACCGCGCCAAAGAAGAAATGCTGGGCATCGCTGGCGATGTCATGGCTGACTATGGTGCCGTGTCCGAGCCCGTTGCGCGCATGATGGCAGAAGGCGCGCTGGACGCCAGCCGCGCTAATATCTCCGTTGCCATCACAGGCGTAGCTGGCCCCGGTGGCGGCACCCCCATGAAACCAGTGGGGACCGTCCATGTGGCGTGTGCGCGCGAAAATCGCGCCGTCATTCATGAAATGCTTCAGGTTGGCGATATCGGACGTGAGCAGATTCGTCTCGCGGCAATGGAATGCGCGCTGAAACAGATCCAGATGCAGATCGCCTAGGCTGAACCGCCATAACGCCGCTCGGCCTCGGCCAGGAAAGCCGAGAGGATCTTGTTGACCGCAAGCTCCTGATTGGCGGCGGCCAGCATGCCGATGAACGGATTCCGAAAATCATAATCGATTGAAAGCGAAATATCAGAGCCATCCTGGCTCGATGCAAGAATCGTCCACTCAGCTTTCAGCTTCCGAAATGGCCCTTTGACCAGGGACGCAACCACATTGCCGGCATTCGGGTCGGCCACGACTCGCGTGGTGAACCGCTCAACGAACCCCTTGAAGCCAACGGCGGCCTCTCCGATACAGGTAAAGCTGCCATCCTGGCGCGCCGTCATTTCGGACACGCGCATGGCGGTGATCCACTTGATGAAGTTCGGATACGCCGCAATGTCGGACACAAGCTCGAAAGCCTGCTCCCCACTATACGGAACACGAACAGATTTCGAGAAATGCGGCATGCCTAAACGGCGGCAGCGGCCATCTTGGCCTCACGCGCAGCCCGCAACCGGGCAAAATCTTCGCCCGCATGGTGCGACGACCGGGTAAGAGGTGAAGCTGACACCATCAGGAAACCTTTGGAGCGGGCGATTTCCTCATATGTCTTGAACTCTTCCGGCGACACATAGCGATCGATCGCGGCATGCTTGCGAGTCGGCTGCAGATATTGGCCGATGGTCAGGAAGTCGATTCCCGCTGACCGCATGTCGTCCATGACTTGCATGACCTCTTCCTTGGTTTCACCCAAACCCACCATCAAACCAGATTTTGTGAATTGGGTCGGATCACGGTCCTTCACTTTCTCCAGAAGTCTGAGGGAATGAAAGTAGCGCGCGCCCGGCCGAATGGACAGGTATAGGCGAGGCACCGTTTCGAGATTGTGATTGAATACGTCCGGCTTGGCGTCGATCACCAGATTTTCGGCACCGTCCTTGCGCAGGAAATCTGGCGTCAGGATTTCGATTGTGGTTCCGGGTGACATCGCCCGGATTGCCTGAATCGTGTTGACGAAGTGCATCGCCCCGCCATCGGACAGGTCATCCCGATCTACCGATGTGATAACAACATGCTGCAAGCCCATTTCGGCGACGGCCTCTGCCACACGGCGCGGTTCATCTTCTTCTACCCGGCCCGGAGTCAGTGGCTTGCCTGTGGAAACATTGCAGAAACTGCATGCCCGGGTGCATATCTCACCCAGAATCATCATCGTGGCGTGTTTCTTGTCCCAACACTCTCCGATATTCGGGCATCCGGCTTCTTCACAAACAGTGACCAGCCCTTTCGATTTTACGATCTGGCGCGTTTCAGCATAGCCCTGCGAGGTCGGCGCTTTAACACGAATCCAATCAGGTTTGCGCAGGAGCGGCGTATCCGGCCGCGACTGCTTTTCCGGGTGTCTGTGCTTACGCGTGCTCTGCGTCAGATCGATGAGATTTGCCATGGTGTGAAAATGGACGTGACCAGCTGTTTCATCAAGGGAAATACACTGCAGAGTGTTTATGCAATCTTGCATTAGGGGTTGCGACAGTGTCGATAAATGACAGATTGTTACAATAAACATGAGGCAACGCCTCGGAGGAAACGAAGGCCATCATGACCGGACAGACCATCCCGGCACCTTTGCCATACCAGCCATCTCGCGCCAGAACCGACCTTTTCAGCGCGCTCTTTCGCGCGAAAAAGGAATTCGGCGCGGACAAGACGATTCTCGTTGATGGCGACGACCGGCAACTCACCTACAAGGATCTTGTTCAGGGGTCCCTCGCCCTCGGATCAGCGTTGCGCCAAGGAACCAAATCGGGTGAGGCAGTCGGCGTGATGTTGCCCAGCGGCGCCGGTGCCGTGATTGGGTTTTTCGCGCTCAGCGCCTTCAATCGCATTCCCGCCATGTTGAACTTTACCGCTGGCTCGCGAAACCTGAAGGCCGCGCTTAAGGCAGGTCAGATAAGCCGCATCATCACGGCTCACAAGTTCGTCGAGCTCGGCGGACTCGAAGCACTGATGGAAGAATTGTCGGGCTCCGCCGAGATCGTCTACCTTGAGGATGTGCGGGAAAACCTGACACTGGCCAACAAGCTGATAGCCGCTGTAGGGAACATCTTGCCTGGTCTTGTCCGGAAACAGTCCCGCTACAAATCCCCCGGCGTCATGCTGTTCACGTCTGGCACAGAGGGCGAGCCCAAAGGGGTCGTGCTGAGTCATGAAAACGTCATGGCAAATGTTGAACAGGTACGGGCACATATAGGTCTCAGCCCCGATACGGACAGTCTGTTCAATCCCCTGCCGACATTTCATTGTTTCGGCCTGACGGTTGGTGCGGTCTTGCCGCTCGTGGCCGGCATCCCGGTCATATTCCATCCCTCACCGCTGCAGCCCCGTGAAATCGTGCGACGGATCCGTGCGAACCAGTCGACCATCCTGCTCGCAACGGACACGTTCATCTCTCAATATGCCCGGATCGGGAATGACGGTGACATGAGCTCTGTGCGGTTGGCTGTGTGCGGCGCGGAACGGGTTAAGGATGAAACCCGCGCCCTGGTCCGCCGCAAATTCGAAATCGAAATCCTCGAAGGCTATGGCGCAACCGAAGCCTCTCCCGTCATCGCGGCCAATAAGTGGGAAGACAATCGGCCGGGAACTGTCGGGCGTCTGATGTCAGGCATGGAGTCCAAGTTGCTGCCGGTCGAAGGCATCGAAGATGGCGGTCGGCTACATGTTCGCGGGCCGAACATCATGATGGGCTATCTACGACCGTCAAACCCCGGCATGCTTGAACGCCCCGAAGGCGGCTGGCACGACACCGGCGACATCGTTGCGATCGATGAAAGTGGGATCATTCGTATCATGGGCCGCGTCAAACGCTTCGCGAAGATTGGCGGTGAAATGGTCTCTCTGGCGGTGGTTGAAAACTGCGCGAGCGCGATCTGGCCCGACAATCTGCACGCAGCCGTTACGCTTCCGGATCCCCTCAAGGGTGAGCAGGTCATTCTGCTCAGCGATACCAAGGCAAGCAATCGCGAAGACATTCTCGCTTGGGCCAAGAATCACGGCGTGCCGGAATTGTCTGTTCCGAAACGCGTCTATCATGTTGATGAAATCCCGGTCCTCGGAACCGGCAAGATCGACTATGGTGCTGTGCAGAAAAAAGTAGAAGCTCTGCTGAACGACTAAGCCGACGTCGTGCGTCGCACGGGCATGTGTTTTTTACCCCAATCCTTCAGGGTCAACAGGGCTGGAGCCAATTCCTGACCCTTCTCGGTCAGCACATAGTCAAACCGTTTTGGCGTCGTTGTATAGGCTTTGCGTTCCAGCACGCCTGCTTCGACAAGCCGTTTCAAGCGGTCGGCCAGGATGTGTCGTGTCATACCGCTTGAGGCAATAAACTGTTCGAAACGGGACAGGCCCAGGAAGCAGTCTCGAAGAATCAGCATCGTCCAACGATCCCCAACCAGTGAAAGCGTTCGCGCAACCGGGCACCAATTATCGGATAAATCAGACCATTTCATGCTGACACACCTATACTGATTTGCCATAGTTCCAAAATGAAACTCATTTGAGAGGGTCCCATGGCAGGCAAATTCGAATTCTATTTCGACTATATCAGTCCATTTTCTTACGTGGCCAATGCCGCAGTGCAACAAATATCCGCCCGTACCGGGGCAGATATCGTGATCAAGCCAATGTTTCTGGGCGCTGTAATGCAGGCTACAGACAACAGGCCGCCTGGCATGGTGCCGGCGAAGGGTGCATACATGATGAAAGATCTCCAACGCTGCACAACCCGCTATGGCTTGGACTTTCGGATGAACCCCTATTTCCCGATGGTCAGTACCCGCAATCTGTTGCGCGCAACCTGCGGACTGGACAATGACCCCACTGAGCAGAAGCGATTCATGGATGCCTGCTTCCAACATATGTGGGCGTCCCCAACCCCACTCAAACCCGATGATGACGATTCGGTTCGGGCAATGTGCGAGCAGGAAGGGTTCGACTTCCGACAGATTCAGGAACTCGCTCAGGCACGCGCCAGCAAGGACGCCATGAAAGCCAACACCGATTCAGCCATTGCCCGAGGAGCATTCGGCGCGCCGACATTCTTTGTCGGTGACGACATGTTCTTTGGGCATGACCGGCTCGACTATGTCGAAGAGGCTCTGAAGGCTCAGGCGTAAATGCCGGCCTGCTCGGCGAGTGTCTTGTAGGACTGTTCCGGGCGTGGTCCGAAATGCGCGATGACCTCGGCCGCAGCGATGTGACCAAGGTGCGCGCATGTCTCCAGCGGCAGTCCACGAGATATTCCGAACAGAAATCCCGCCGCATATTGGTCGCCGGCACCGGTTGTATCGAGAACCTGATCGACCGGCTCTGCCTTGACGCTGATGGGGTCACCGGCGCCGATCACGACCGATCCCTTCTCGCTGCGCGTAACCGCCGCGACGGCGGTGTCCTGTTGAAGCGCAGCCAAAGCCGCGTCGAAATCTTCCGTTTCGTACAGGGAGAGCAGCTCTTCCTCATTCGCAAACAGAATGTCGACATTGTTGCGAACCAATTGAAGAAAGCTCGCACGATGCCGGTCTACACAGAATTTATCCGACAAGGTGAGCGCCACTTTGCGGCCAGCGGCCTTGGCTATTTCTGAGGCAAAGACAAACGCTTCCTTGGCATCTTCGCGGTCAAACAGATATCCTTCCAGATAAAGAATGCCCCCTGCCCGCACGGTGTTTTCGTCCACGTCATCCTTGGAGAACAGGACCGACGCGCCGAGGAATGTGTTCATGCTCCGCGCACCGTCTTCCGTCACGAAGATGATGCTGCGTGCCGTGGCGGGTCCGCTCTCAAGAGGTTTCGTCGCGAAGGGCACACCCGACGCGGTCATCTCGCGTGTAAACTGGCTGCCGAGTTCATCCTTGGAGACTTTGCCAATATAGGCGGCACGTGCGCCGAAGCTCGCAAGACCGGCGATCGTGTTGGCGCCACTGCCGCCAGATGTATAGAATGGGTCCACCGCGGCCTTGGTCAGGGCTTCTGCACGATCTTCCTCGATCAAATTCATCGCATTCTTGTGAATGCCCCATTTTTCGAGGAACGCATCGTCCGTTTTCGACATCACATCCACAATGGCATTTCCCAAGCCGACGACATCGAAGCGGATTTCACTCATTTCACAGATTCCCTGATTGCTCGGCGCCAATTGCCAGAGCTGCCTGCTGGACGCAACAGCTGCGCATGATAAACGCCTGCGGATGAAAATTGCATATTTGTCCTCCCAAGTTACCCAGCCCGGCTCTCCCATCCGGCGGTCCGATGCGTTCGAGCACGATTACATGATGCGCGCATTGAGACCCGAATTCTCAGAGCGTGGCATAGACATTGTGGATATCTGTTGGGACGATAGTTCTGTTGATTGGTCACACCATGACGCCGCGCTGATTGGCACGACGTGGGATTATTGGGACCGACAGGACGAATTCCTGACCACGCTTGAGACCATTGAGGCTCAGACACGCTTGTTCAATCCTGCCGCGCTGGTCCGCTGGAACAGCGACAAGGTCTATCTCAAGGATCTCGCAGCTCGCGGCGCAGATCTGATCCCGACTCTCTGGATTGATGAGATGACCGACGATCAGTACCGAAGCGCCTTTGACGCGCTCGGCGAAACAAAACTGGTGTTCAAGCGTCAGGTCGGCGCAGGGGCGAGCGGTCAGCACTTGCTGAACTCAGATGACCCAGCCCCCAGGATGCCACACCCAATGATGGTGCAGCCCTTCCTGTCGACGATCCAGACCGAAGGCGAACTGAGCTTCATCTTCATTGATGGTGAGCTGTCGCACGCGCTGATCAAGCGCGCCAAGCCCGGCGACTATCGCATTCAGTCGACTTATGGCGGCCAGGAAGAAACGATCGAGCCGAGCCGGGCGGATCTGGACGTAGCGCGGGCGATACTCGGTCTACTCGACGACATCCCGCTATACGCCCGGGTCGACATGCTGCGCCATCCTGACGGCTCCCTGCTCCTGATGGAACTCGAATTGATCGAGCCATATCTTTATCCGGAACAGGGCGCACGTCTTGGAGGACTTATCGCCAAGGCCGTGGAGACCCGTCTAAAAGCCGGTTAGGCGACCTTAATCGCCGAGCGTGTAGACGAGTGAGAATTTCGTGGCGGTATCGGTTGCCTCATAGGTTGGCTGAGGCGCAGTGTCGTGGCGCACATCGAAGGACACGCGAGCCGCGAGGTGGCCATTCAGCGCGGCGGTCAGCCCGATACTGTTATTGATCTGAGTGGATTCCTGACCATAGACCACATTGGTCTTGTTGCTCAGAGACACAGCCTCATTGAAGGCATAGAAATACTCAGACTGCGCTACCGCACCCAGTGACTCTTCAGTACTCGCCGGCGTGATCGTTACAGTTCCGGTGCTATCCGTCGTGATCTGACGTTTGACTTCATCAATCTTGAAACCAGGGCCGCCGCGCACCGTCCAATGATGGTCTTCATCATCCAGGACATGCCAACCGACACCCCCACCAACAAAAGTACGGCTGTCGAAGCCGGTAAACTGGTCGACCTCATAGGAGGCCCGTCCGAAAGTGAACATCGTGTCGTTGAAGTCATGCTCCAGGTCCACCGCGCCGAAGTAGCGGTTACGGCTCTCAACGCCATCTTCCTTGCCGTAGTCCCCGGAGAGCTGAATCCCGAAATTCCAATCGCCGGCACCGCGATCAAGGTCGATGCCGAGACCGGCTTCAGACGTTTCCGTGTTCCCGGTTGTCAGTCCTGCGCTGAGGGAAGACTCCCCCGACCAGCCATCCTCAGCCACAGCTGGCAGGCCGGACAGAAGACAGAAGGAGGCTGCGCCAAGGACGAATTTTCCTATGCGGTTCATGCGGTACGCTCCATTTTTACCTGTGCGATGCGGTGTCGGTTGGAGGTGGCCGTGATTTGGTTAAATTTGGGCGAACTGGAGGCAAGCCGCGTGTAGTGCAGTCGCGACACACCCCACCCGTCAGGCTTTGGGACCAAGAGACGATACAGCGGACGGGTCAGGTGTCTTGGGTTTGAACCGGCACAAATCGGATATGGCGCAATGCCAGCATTCGGGTTTGCGCGCCTTGCAGACATACCGCCCGTGCAGGATCAGCCAGTGGTGCGCGCCCTTCTTGAAGTCGGCGGGCGTCGCACGTTCCAGCCCGGCTTCGACCTCGTCCGGCGTCTTGCCGGGGGCTAGCCCTGTCCGATTCGAGACGCGGAAAATGTGCGTGTCGACCGCAATTGTGTGGTGCCCAAAGGCTTCGTTCAAAACCACATTGGCGGTCTTTCGGCCGACACCGGGCAAGCGCACAAGTTCTTCCCGCGTTTGCGGCACGTCGCCGCCGAATTCATCCAGCAACATCTGGCTCAGCGCGATGACGTTCTTGGCCTTATTGCGCCACAAGCCAATCGTCTTGATGTGCTCCGCGACGCCGGCCTCCCCCAGCGCCAGCATCTTTTCCGGCGTATCCGCAAGCGCGAACAATTTCGCAGTGGCTTTGTTCACCCCGACATCGGTGGCCTGTGCCGACAAGGCCACAGCCACGACCAGCGTGTACGGATTCACGAAATCAAGTTCTGTGCGAGGATCCGGGCGATCTGCGGCAAGTGCCGAAAAGAGCGCGGTCGCCTTCTCGGGTCCAAAAACGCGCGGAGCGCGCTTCTTCTTGGTTTTCGGGGTGGATTTGAGCTGTGTCATTCCGCCTGTCTAATGCCCCCTCGCCTTCGCACAAGGCCATGCTATTTTAGATATATGAGCGCGCCGAACGAAATCATCTATATGGACGCCGTTCTTCGGCCCAATCAGTCGCTCAGTCAGCGCGGTTTCGCCATCGTCATGGCAGTTGTCGGCGGCGTCAGCTTCCTGACGGGTATCGCCTTCATCTCGATGGGGGCCATCCCCGTGATCGGCTTCTTTGGTCTGGATGCCCTCGCCTTCTATTTTGCATTTCGCATGTCCTTCCGACAACAGCGGGAAGAAACCCGAATCGTCGTGACAGGTAAAGAGCTGCGGTTAACTCACAAAGGCGCCAATGGCAGCGAGAAGTCAGCGACTGTGCCGTCCGCCTTCGCGAGAATCGAACTCGATGAGCCGCTGAACGCGAATAGCTGGTTGCGGGTTGAATACGGCCAGACCGCCTATGTCATTGGGCGTTTCCTGACCTTGCCAGAACGAAAGTCACTGGCCCGCGCGACACGCGCAGCACTACAGAATGCAAAACGCGAACGGCATATCGCAAAAAAATGACGCCTGCGTCATAGTTTTTTCAGAATAGCCGTGTTAAGGTGACGCCGACGTCATAAATCGAGCCTGAGACAAAGGCTTACTGTCGGAGGAAAATTGATGGCTGCTGATACGGTTCACCTGCTTGATCACCCTGCCCTGGAGCGCCCGAAGATCACTCACCGTGATCCGCTCTTCGAAGGCTATCTCGAAATTGGCGAAAAGGCACCGCCTGCCAGTTCGCTGCCTCTTGCGGAGCTGCACCCCGAGGATCCGGAACTCTGGCGGCAACAGGCGATGTGGGATCGTTTCGAGCGACTGCGCAATGAAGCCCCCGTGCATTATACAGCTGACTCCTTTGTCGGCCCGTTCTGGTCGATCACCCGCTATGAAGACATCATGGCGGTCGATACCGACCACAAACGCTTCTCTTCCAGCTGGGAACATGGCGGCATCACGCTGGGCAGCCCACCGGAAGATTTTGAGCTGCCGATGTTCATCGCAATGGATGAACCGCGCCACTCTGAACAGCGCAAGACGGTCCAGCCAGCCGTTGCCCCAAACATGCTCAAGGAATTCGAGCCACTGATCCGCTCGCGCACCCAGGGCCTGCTCGACTCCCTTCCGGTTGGTGAGCCGTTCGACTGGGTCGACACCGTCTCCATCGAGCTGACCACGATGATGCTGGCCACGCTGTTCGACTATCCATTCGAAAAACGTCGCGACCTGACCCATTGGTCCGACATGGCGACCGGCATGAACAATCCGGACATCTGCCCCGGCGGGGAAGAACAGTGGAAGCGCGAAATGATGGAATGTCTCGCCACTTTCATGCAGATCTTCCAGGAGCGTGGCGCGCAGCCGCAGAAGAACGATCTGATCAGCCTGCTCGCGCATGGTGAGAAGACCCGCAACATGACGCCAATGGAACTGCTCGGCAACGTCATTCTGCTCATCGTGGGCGGCAATGACACGACCCGAAACTCGATGACCGCTTCGGTCTACGCGCTGAACAAGTTCCCAGCAGAATATGACAAGCTGAAAGCAGACCTGTCGCTGATCCCGAACATGGTCTCCGAAACGATCCGCTGGCAGACGCCGCTGGCTCACATGCGCCGCACGGCGCTCGAAGACGTCGAGATGCACGGCCAGACCATCAAGAAGGGCGACCAGGTTGCCATGTGGTATGTCTCAGGCAACCGGGACGAACGCTTCTGGGACCGTCCGAATGACTATATCATCGACCGTCCCGATGCCCGTCGGCATATCTCGTTCGGCTTCGGTATCCATCGCTGCGTCGGCAACCGTCTCGCAGAACTACAGCTGCAAATCCTCTGGCAAGAATTGATGGAACGCTTCAGCCATATCGAAGTGCTCGACGAACCATCCTTTTCTGCGGGCGGCTTCGTGAAGGGGTACACATGGATGCCAGTGGTCCTGCACGGCAAATAAGTTTTGGCTGACGCCACGCCAAGACGATAAACCTCCCATCAGACCAGATGGGAGGTTTTTTCATGGACGTATCACAGGCAGTCGCTCAACGTATCTCCACACGGGCCTTCAAGCCCGATGCACTTTCTGAAGCCGATATCCGCGAGTGGCTGAATCAGGCCCAGCGGGCGCCCTCCGGCGGCAACACACAGCCTTGGCGAACCATTGTCGTCACTGGCGACGCCAAGGATGCCGTCATTCGCATGGCCGCGCCTGTACTGGCTGCAAATCCAAAGGGTCAGCCAACAGATCGCCCCATTTACCCGAAAGACCTCTGGGAGCCCCACGAAGCGCGCCGCCGTAAAGTGGGCGAGATGATGTACGAAACGCTTGGCATTCCGCGAGAGGATCGCGCAGCGCGCATCGCCTGGTTCGCCAACAATTTCCGTTTCTTTGACGCCCCCGTGGCGACATTCATCGTCATCGATGAGCGGATGGGACATGGTCAGTGGGGTCACACTGGCATGTACCTTCAAACCCTGGCACTGCTCGCGGAAGAGCGTGGCTGGGGGACGTGCATGCAGGAATGCTGGGGCATGCTGCGCCCCGCCCTGAAAGACCATTTCAAACTGGCAGATACCGAAATGGTCTGGTGCGCGATGGCGGTCGGAAAGCCCGATCCATCCCATCCGGTAAACACATTGCGGGCAGAGCGCGCGCCATTGGAAGAGATCGCAGAACTGCACGGCTTCTAATTTCGGCCCTATTCCTGCCGGATCGGTATGGCGCAATGAGATCATGCTCACACGTCGTGCCGCCATCTTGGGAGGTTTCAGTGTTCCGCTTGCGCCGATCCGCCTCGGGCAGAGAACGCTTCCGTGGCAGACTCGCCTCGCATTTGCTGCGAGATCCCAGATCGGGATCACACGCATGTATGACCCGGCCTATGCCCACCTCTCCTATCCGATGGGAGATGTGGAAAGATCGCGGGGCGTGTGCACCGATGTGATTGTGAGGGCCTATCGCGATGCGTTCGCAATGGACTTACAGCAACTTGTTCATGAAGACATGACCAACGCTTTCAGCAAGTATCCGACAATCTGGGGCCTGACCCGCCCTGACCGCAATATCGACCATCGTCGCGTACCAAATCTGGAAAAATATATCGAACGCCACGGCCTCGCTCTGTCAACGCCGCCAGACGATACAGGCTGGAAGGCAGGCGATCTCTATACGATGCGATACAAGGAGAGCCTTCCTCATATCGGGATTGTTTCTGACAAGACCACACGGACGGGACGCCCTCTGGTCATTCATAATATGGGTTGGGGAACGTCCGAGGACGACATTATCGGTCAGTTTCAGCATGAGCGCCGCTTCAGGCTGGCGCCTCGACCGGCTGCTTGACCCTGCCCGAAATCAGCAAGACGGTCCCGATCGCAAGTAATGGCAGTATTCGATGATGATACCGGTCGGGTGGACCCGACAGAAGGGCAAACAGCGCGTCATTGGCGATGGCGATCAATCCAATACCTATGATGGTTCTACGAATATCTGCACCAGTCCGTCTCCAACCGAAGAATAGTGCGGCGGCAAATGCAAGATAGCACCCATACCTCAAGATCGTCGCGCCCAACTCCACCGGCACCGCGGCGAAAAATCCCTTCGCCTGATGTGAGGCGTAGAAGCGTTCCGGAAAAGGCTCTGACAAGACAGGTTGGAAATCGAATTGGGTTGCTGGCTCATAATAGCTCAGAAAATCCAAAAAGATGGTACGGGCCAAGGGTACAGGCTCAAACATGAATGCATCCTTGAGTATGGGAAGCGCATGGTGCTCCTCAAACTTGGCCAAGTCGAATTCGCCCTCTGAGGTCTTCCAGACATCCCAGAACAGATCACGCCGACCTTTGTTCTCTGGATAGGTTTTAATCCTCGCCACTTCGTCAGCGGCTTCAGACAGAACCAGGTTTCCGGACCGGTCTGCTTCCCTCCGCAGCAATTCCGGCTGGACCGAGAACACCCGGGCGGCGGGAAACGTTTTCGAAAGTCGCGGCGTCTCAGGCATGATCATGGCATCAAGCAGCACGTTCATGCCAAAAGCGATGACCGCGGCAACCATACCAGCCACGACTTGCCGCCTCGAACGGAAAAGCACCGCCGCCAGCACAGCGAAAACAAGAGCAAAAATCTGTCCTGATCCGTGACCTGACAAAAGCAGGCCAGCCAAAATTCCCACATATACTTCTGGAAGCTTACGTGCAGACAGGAGCAGTATGATCGCTGGAAAGAACCATGCATCGACCAGGACTGCGCTCGTATAGATCGGCTGCAGGCTGAGCACAATCAGTATACACAACACTATGCGGCTGGGGCGAATATCATAAACGCGAAACAATAAAATCCATGCGCCCGCAACCATTGCGCTATTGAGGATTGGCATCGCCCAATACCCAACCAGTTTGTAAGGCAGCGTCAGCAGCAGGGCCGGAAACTTGCCCCTGAACCAGTTTGCCCCCTTCCCTGAATAGGCAATGGAGTCAGACATCACCAGCGGGAATCCGTTCAGCACCGCAGGCAAGATCAGTACCGCGAACAGAGCGTAAACCAGATCGCTTCCTTCGACGTAAAGCGTTGAAGGAGAGTGACAGGCATCATCCGCACCCAAGCACTATCTATTCGTCATCATCCCAGGCATCCATGGGCTGCTCCGGAATACGCGGCTGCTTTGCCAGCTGGATCACGGCCGCTTTCACATCACCGCTGTCGAACTCATCAACATCAGACTGCGCACGTTCCGGTGCGCGCGTATAGGAGAACACACTGACGGAAGCATCATCTTCGCCATCGAGATCGGCCTGAGCATCAAGGCTATTGTTTGACGAAGCCATTTCCAAGCTGACACCCTCATCGATCTCTGAATCCTCGTCATCGCCTTCTTCCATGAAGTCTGTGACGAAAGATTCTGTCTCCGCGATCTCAGGGGACTCCGCCTCTGGCGCTTCTTCGCCGTTCAGGGCTTCCTCGTCCGGCATCTGGAAACCGTCCGGAATAACATCCGACAATAGCCCCTCGGCTTCGAGATCGGCTTTGCCCGGCAATGTGTCGAGGCTTTCCAGCCCGAAATGCTCCATGAAGGCATCGGTCGTGCCATAGGTGATTGGTTGACCCGGGGTTTTGCGGCGGCCCTTGATCTTCACCCAGCCGGTTTCCAGCAATGTATCCATTGTTGTCTTTGACACCGCAACGCCGCGCACTGCCTCAACTTCAGCTCGCGTGACCGGCTGGCCATAGGCAATAATCGCCAGCGTCTCGAGCGTCGCCTGGCCCAGTTTTTTCTGAACCTGACGCTCCTCCACAAACAAATATGAAAGATCGGAAGCCGTCTGGAAGCGCCATTTGCCCGCGACTTCGACCAGATTGACCCCACGGTTCACATATTGTGCCCGGAGCGCCATCAACACTTCGGCCGCTTCGACACCATGCGGCAAAGTCTCGGCAATCTGCTCGGCGCTCAGCGGCTCGCCAGCGGCAAACAGGATGGCTTCAGCACGGCGGATACCCTCGACCAGCGCTTCGCTGGCGCCTTCGGTCAGGGCCTCTTCGGAACGACGATAGGCAAACGCCAACTGCGCAACCGCGTCGCGTTCTGTTTCAGGAGTGTCGTCAGTCATCAAGTACTTCTCAAGCGGTTGCATCTCTGCCCCCTTCCGGTCTGATACCCGCATTGCGCAGGTAAAGTGGCGCAAAGTGCTCGTCCTGGCGCACATCGACTTCGCCATCGCGGGCGAGTTCCAATGCAGCCGAGAAGACACTTGCGGTGACAGACCGAGGCGGCAATTCCGGGTCCACGTCTGTCATGGTTGAGCGGATCTCGTCCAGCGAAGACCACTGCTCCAACTGTTGCCTGAGTGCGCGCAGTGTTGTTCGCGCCAGTTCCAGCGGCAAAACAAGCTGTTGCTCAATCGTGTGCGGGCGTTCCTTTTCGCGGCGATCGCGAATCGTCCCGAAGGCTTGTGTCAGCTCGTACAGCGACGCTTTGTATTCAGTGTGCTTGACGACTTTGGGCTGTACCGGCGCACCGCGCAGGAAGACCACATTGTCGAGGATAGGCCCCGCTTCGAGTTCTTCGACGGCCCCGCGCATGGCATCAAGCCGCTTCAGGCGAAAGGCCAGCCGCGCTGCCATTTCTTCGCCAGTTGGTTCGTCTTCCGCGGCCTTTTCCGGCTTCGGCAACAAAAGGCGCGATTTCATGAAGGCGAGCCAAGACGCCATCAGAAGATAGTCGGCCGCCAAATCGATGCGCTGAGACTTCGCCTCTTCGATGAAGTCGAGGTATTGCTCTGCCAGCGACAGGATCGACAGATGCAGCAGGTCGACCTTCTGCCGGCGGGCAAGCTCCAGCAACAGATGAAGCGGGCCTTCATAACCGCCAACATCGACTGTAAAGAGATCGCCGGCTTCGGCCTCCTGCGCGTCTGCAGACAGCGCATCAATCGAGATCATTTCGGAGTTCATGCCGCCCCCGCCAAATGAGGAAAATATGACTGGAATGTCTGCCAACCCTCAACGAGGTCAAACTCCTCCTGATGGGTCGAGAGTGCTTCAGCACGCAGTGCCCGCTCCAGTGGCCGTCCCGTCAGCTCTGGCGAAACAGCTGCGACTTCAGCCATTTCTGAATGGATCGCAAGTGGATCAGAAAGAAAGCCGGAACAGTGCAATAGCACGTCACAGCCCGCAGCAATCGCCGCTTCGCCCCGCTCGCCCAGGCTACCGCCCAGCGCCTGCATCCCGAGATCATCCGTCATCAGCAAGCCATCAAACCCGATTCGCGCGCGGATCACGTCTTGAATCATGATTTTTGACAGAGTGGCGGGGACATTGGCGTCAAATGCATCATAGGAAATGTGCGCTGTCATCGCCATTGGCGCATCGGCGAGACGGGCAAAGGCATCAAAATCTCTCGCCAGTTCCGCTTCGCTCGCCGCTACGCGAGGCAGCTCCAGATGGCTATCGCACATGGAGCGCCCATGACCCGGAATATGTTTGATCACGCCGGCAACACCGCCGGATGCGAGCCCTTTCAGAGCCGCGCCCGCGAGACTTGCGA
>NZ_DFME01000046.1:24490-28036 GCF_002375605.1 Hyphomonas sp. UBA3601
AAATATCGGCATAGTCCTGACCACGCGGAAAAAGAGGCCATTCAGGCGCCTTCAACCTTGCCACACGTCCACCCTCCTGATCGATAAAGATCAGGCACGGCCGATTCATCGCGTTCCAGATGTCATCGACGAGGCTTCGGACTTGGGTCCGCGATACGCAGGAGCGGCCCATCAGGATGACCCCCCAAGGCTGCTCGGCGGCGAACAGTGTCGCTTCCTCCTTCGTGAGCACAGGCCCCGAAACGCTGAGGATGCAAGCCTTGATCACTATCCTGTCACCACAATGCAATTGTCACCGCCGGCCTTCACCGCATCACAGAATTTCGATGCTTCAGACCGTTCCGCAAAGCTGCCGACGCGCAACCGATAGAAGACACCCTTGGCTCCAAGATCGGCTCGTTGAATACGCTTCTGAGCACTCCGGTAGAGGCCGGGCTTTGTACTGTTCATTTTCGTCCAGGCGGTTTCAGCGGCGTCTTGTGAGCGGAAAGCTGCCAACTGGACGAGGTAAATACCATCATCGGTAAAGGCAAACTGTGAGGACGCTTCGCTGGCGGCCGGCGCCTTCCGCGGCGCGGGAGCAGGCGCCTGCACCACCGGATTCGTTGGCACGACACGCAGGGTCTCTTCCTCATCCTCTGGCATCGCCTCCAGGTCAGCCAGTGCGCGTACTTGCGCATCATCAGGCTCGATGCCTTCCCGGCCTGGCCTGAGCTCAATTGGGGGGCCGCCTTGCAGCGCATCACCACCTTCAGTGCCATTTGCAGCGAAGTCGGTGCCCGGCTCCACTGTACGCTCGGAGTCATCCATCTGATCGTAGAAGCGCTTGTCAGTGTCTGGGACTGCAACACCTTCACGATCTTCAGGCGCACGCTTGTAGGGCTCTTTATCGGCGATTACGCTGGGGATACCGGCACCGTTGTCCCGAACTCCCTGACGATATGTGTTCCAAACAACTGCGCCGAAGACGAGCAAGACCCCCACGGCAAGCGCCAGGATGAGCGGTCCGCGCGTGGAATCGTCCTCGCGAACATCAAATCCGCGGTAATCGTCTTCGAACGGGGAATAATCCCGCTCGTCGTCCCGATATCGCCCCATGGAATCATCCTCAGATTAGGTTCACAGAGTTAAGATTACGGCGTGTTTCGTTAACGACACTTGAATATTCAAGAGCTTTCACAGGTCTCGGCGCCTGCAACGCTTTAAAACCGGTAAATGTGATGACAGTGCGGCTAGCGCAGTACATCCGGATGATAAAGCCGCCGGTGTTCCTCGATTGCGTAGGAATCTGTCATCCCGGCGATATAGTCACAAACAATGCGCGCTCGGCGCGCTTCGTTGGCCTGTGACGCATCTTGCCGCCACGGGCTCGGCAGCGTGTCAGGCTCACTCAGGAAAATCTGAAACAGCTCGGCGAGCATGCGTTTGGCTTTGCTGCGCATGCGGTTGACTGTGTAGTGTTTGTACATCCGCTCATACAGAAAGGCGCGCAGCGCCCGCTGACGGCTTTCCAGCTCCTCCGAAAATGCAACGAGTGGCACATCCATGGCGCGCACTTCCGCGGCGCTCTGTGGCGCGTACTGCTTCGCGCGCCGGCCCGTCTCGGCGGTCAGGTCGTTGACCCACAGGCCGATCAGGCGACGAACCGCCTCATAGGAGACCATCCGGTCGCTTAAATGCGCATATTCCAATTTCACCGCGCGGAACTCGTCTCCGACAATCGGCAAATCCATCAGATCGTCAATCGTGAACAGGCCAGCGGCGATACCGTCATCAATATCATGATTATTGTAGGCGATGTCGTCTGACAGTGCAGCCACCTGCGCTTCCGGACCTGCAAACTGGTGCGGCTCCAAGTCCATGAAGTTCGCATATTCCCGAAAAGCGGCCGGTAGCGATTCCACCGGTGTATCGCGCGTCACCATCGGGCCATTGTGCTTTACGAGGCCCTCCAGCAGCTCCCAGGTCAGGTTCAGGCCCTCGAAATTGGGGTATCGGACCTCCAGCTTGGTAACGATGCGCAGCGTCTGGGCGTTATGATCAAACCCCTCATAGTCCGCCATGCACGCGTCCAACTGGTCCTCGCCCGCATGTCCGAAGGGCGGGTGGCCCATATCGTGGGCGAGCGCCAACGCTTCGGCGAGGTCTTCGTCCAGACCGAGCGTACGGGCAATACTGCGGGCAATCTGGGCCACTTCGAGTGAATGCGTCAGGCGGGTGCGGAAATGATCGCCCTCATGTGCGACAAACACCTGTGTCTTCTGCTTCAATCGCCGGAAGGCGGTCGAGTGGATAATCCGGTCTCGATCACGCTGGAAAGGCGTTCGAGTCGCCGATGGCGCCTCCGGGAAATACCGGCCGCGGCTATCTTCGTGCCGGGTGGCATACACTGATCTCTTTTCCATTGGCTCGGGAATCCCTATGTTGAGGTCATGAGCACGACAACTGCCCCCGATGTGACCCTTACAGCCTCGGCTGCCAAGCGGATTAATGCGATTCTGGCCAAACAGGACGGCGTTGATTTTCTGCGCGTCTCCGTCGAAGGCGGCGGATGTTCAGGCTTTTCCTATAAGTTCGACTTCGACCAAGCGGTCAAGGAAGACGATATCGTCCTGGAACGCGATGGCGCAAAAGTGTTGATCGACGAAATGAGCCTCGAATTCCTGAAGGGCTCACAGATCGATTTCACGACCGAACTGATTGGTGCTGCCTTCAAGATCAGCAACCCGAATGCTACGGCGGCTTGCGGCTGCGGAACCAGTTTCTCGATTTAACTTGCTTCGCCCCACGGCATGTCCGCTAGCTGGATGACACCCTAGCGAGGAGACAAACATGCCGACCGCTCAGCCCTACCGCATCGACATTCCCCAGGAAAAGCTCGACGCCATCATGGCGCGGGTGAAAGCCTATGACTGGTTTCCAGCCCCGGCCAATGAAGAAGGCTTTGCCTACGGCATGTCCACACCGGTGATGAAAGACATCCAGCGCTATTGGATTGCAGGCTATGATTGGCGCAAATCAGAAGAGATCCTGAACAAGTATCCCAGCTACAAAGTCGAGATTGATGGTCAGATGATTCACTTTGTCCATGTCGTGGGCGAAGCTGGCGGGCGGCGCCCCCTGCTCATCACACATGGGTGGCCGGGTTCAGTTTTTGAATTTTGGGAAGCGATCGCGCCCCTGGCCTTTCCATCCCGCTATGGCGGCAAGGCCGAAGATGCTTTTGACCTGATCATCCCTTCCCTGCCCGGTTACGGATTTTCAGGGCGGCCAAAATCCCCGATCGGACCCCGAGGCACGGCCGCGCTTTGGGACACTCTGATGCGCGACATACTGAAATATGACACCTATCTCGCTCAGGGCGGCGACTGGGGCAGTATGGTGACCTCCTGGCTCGGCTTCAATCATGGCACAGTCGATGGCAAGGGCGGTTGCCGCGCGATCCATCTGAACATGGTCGGCTTCCGCCCGACACCCGCCACGCCGCAGACCGAGGCCGAAGGCGAATGGCTGGCCGCGTCGCAGGGCGCCATGCAGCGCGAAGGC
>NZ_DFME01000046.1:28165-29649 GCF_002375605.1 Hyphomonas sp. UBA3601
GCGCCATGCAGCGCGAAGGGGCCTATCTGATGCAGCAGATGACCAAGCCCCAGACGCTGGCGATGGCGCTAATGGATTCCCCGGTCGGCACTGCAGCGTGGATCATCGAGAAATTCAATGGCTGGTCAGACCTGTCCGACGGCGGACTTTTGGATACCTACTCAAAAGACCAGCTGCTCACCAATGTGATGATCTATCTGGTCAATGATGCCATGGCCACCAGCGTCTGGTTCTACAATGGCTTTGCGCAGGAAGGTGGCAATGCCCTGCCAGAAGGCGTCCGGTGTGAAACGCCGACGGCGTTCGCGAACTTCCCCGGCGAGCCCGTCTACAAACCCGCGCCGCGGAGCTGGTTCGAGAGAGCCTACAACCTCACCCGTTGGACGGATTTGCCGCGCGGCGGTCATTTCGCAGCGATGGAAGAGCCCGAACTATATGTCGAAGAGATCCGCGCCTGGGGTAACAGCGTAACTGAGCCTGAGGGCTGATGGCTGCCTGTCCGCAGGGTGATCCCAACCGAGCCGGGCGATGACGCGTCACCAATCCGACCGCCGGGTGAGCCGTTTATCTTGGCCGGGCTGCGGGGTTTTCGTCTTCTTCCGCAGCTAGGTCTGGTGAAATCCAGCAGTCTGGTCTGGCAACCAGTTGAATTTCACTGCGCGGATGGGACGGGCCCCAATGCATGGGGGCACCTACTATCCAGTAATTTGACTAATCGTCCTCGTGACAGCGGAGCCCTGCTCCCATCCGCAAGGACCGATCCCTGCACAAACCGGATGGCATCCGCCAGTCCGGCTATTTGCGCAGGTCCTTGGCCAGATTGTCCAGCACGGCATTGGCAAATTTCGCTTCCTGCTCGTCGAAGAAATCATGCGCCAGAGACACGTACTCATCCAGGATGATGGCGTTCGACAAATGTTGGTGCGCGATGAATTCAGCGGAACCCGCGCGTAAAAGCGCGCGCATGGTTGCATCGAGCCGGGTCAGCTTCCATCCGTTTGCCAGCCTCCCAAGGATCGCCTTGTCGATGGCTGCCTGATGATCAACGACCGCGTTCACGATAGATTTGAAAATATCGGGATCGGCTTCCTCGATCGGTTCTTCATTCGGACCAATGCCGAGCCGGTCTTCCATGAAGGCGCGAATGGTCGCGCGGGCCGACTTGCCGGTCTGCTCCATTTCATAAAGCGCCTGAACGGCTGCGAGGCGCGCTCCCGCCCGCCTCGCCCGTGTAACCTCGAAGGGTATATTCTGGTCGTTCACCGAATGAGTTCCTTGCGGAATTTGATCATGGCCAAACAGGCGTCTGCGGCATCCTTGCCCTTATTGCCGCGCTTTCGGTCAGCGCGGGCGAGCGCCTGCTCTTCATTCTCGACAGTCAGGATGCCGTAGCCAATCGCCTGACGACGCTGCACGATCAGATCCATCAGACCGCGGGCGCTTTCACCACAGACATAGTCGTAATGGCTGGTTTCGCCCCGGAT